>DASYTX010000188.1:0-8411 GCA_036001865.1 Terriglobales bacterium | reverse complement strand
ATTGGGTTCCTGCGGCACCCAGCCGACCAGGGCACCGTACTCCTCTTCCCCGCTCTTCTCCGGGACGATAGTCAAGTTCAGCACCTGGTCGCCGCGCTGCACTGCCACATTCAGCGGCTGGCCGGGGTTGAGCAGGACGCGGGTCTCCACGTCCTCCCAAGTGGGGTTTTGAATGTTCTCGATGCGGACGATGCGGTCGCCGATCTTGAAGCCGGCCTTATCGGCGGCAGAGTTCTCCACCACCCACCCGATGACCGCCGGCTGGTCCAGGAAGTAGCGGTGCTCGTAGCGCACCATGTAAATACCCGTAAGCAGACCCACGGCCAGCAGGATGTTCATGGCCGGGCCAGCGATGGCGATCACAAAGCGCTGCCAGCGGGGCTTGGAGAGAAACTCTCCGGGGTCGCCGGTGCGCGGCTCCATGGGGTTCTCGCCCGCCATCTTTACGTAACCGCCCAGCGGGATCAGGCTGATGCGGTAGTCGGTGCCGTTGCGGCGCCATCCCAAAAGGCGCTTGCCGAAACCGATAGAGAAGGTTTCGACGCGTACGCCGAACAGCTTGGCGAAAATGAAGTGGCCGAGCTCGTGGATGAAAATCAAGGCCCCGAGCACCAGGGCCACTGAAAGCACGGTGCTACTTACGAGATACATTCGTGGACTGTTTCCTTGCTCTATTTCGCTGCGACCGGGCGCAGTCGGCCCGCTTGCTTGCGACCAAGATGCTCGACGCGTTCCCGTGCCGAGGCCCGGGCCTGGGCGTCCATCTGAAGCACTTCCTTTATAGATTCAGGATAGAGCCCATCAGTTTCACGGAGAACTTCACGGATTAAAGACGCAATATCGGTGAAGCCGATGCGGCCGTCCAGAAAAGCCGCCACCGCGACCTCGTCCGCGGCATTCAGAGCCACGGTCTTGGCTCCGCCGGCCTCCGCAGCCTCGTAAGCCAAAGCTAGACATGGGAACTTTTGCATGTCCGGCGGAGCAAAGTCTAGGTGCCGAAGGTCACCAACCGAGTACCGTAGGTCCGAAGGCACCCGCTCCGGGTAACTCAGCGCATATAGGATGGGCAGGCGCATGTCGGTGACGGAAAGCTGCGCCAGGATGCTGCCGTCCACGAACTCGACCAGGGAGTGGATGGTGGACTGCGGGTGCACCAGCACCTTCACCCGGCTGGGCGGCAGGTCGAAGAGCCGGCACGCCTCAATCACTTCAAAGCCCTTGTTCATCAGCGTCGCCGAGTCAATGGTGATACGCCGCCCCATCTTCCACGTGGGATGATTCAGAGCCTGCTCGGGAGTGATGTTACCGAACTGGGACAACGGCGTATTCAGGAACGGCCCACCTGACGCCGTCAGCCAGATGGTCTCAACCTCCTCGTGGCGCCCGCCCCGCAGGCACTGGTGAATGGCATTGTGTTCGCTGTCAATGGGCAGAAGCAGGGTGCCGCTCTTCTTTGCTTCGGCAGTGATCAGCTCGCCGGCGACCACCAGCGATTCCTTATTCGCCAGTCCTACCGCCTTGCCCGCGCGCACAGCTTCGTAAGTGGCAGCCAGGCCAGCTACTCCCACGATGGCGCTGACCAAGAAGTCGGCCTCAGGATGGGTGGCGACCTTAATGTTGCCCGATTCGCCCTCCGCGACTTCTACGGTGTTCAGGCCCACATCGGACAGCGTGCGGCGCAGCTTCTCTGCGCCTTCGGCGGTGCCCATGGATACCAGTCGCGGGTGCCAGCGACGGGCTTGTTCTGCGGCAAGCTCAACGTTGTTGCCGGCGGCCAGAGCGATAACGCTGAAGCGTTCAGGGTGGGCCTCAACTACGCTCAGGGTGCTCGAACCGATGGAACCGGTTGAGCCCAGGATGGCGATGCGTTTCATCAAGGTGTGGAGCGACCGCGCGTCACAATAGAAGGATGGTTAGCGCATAGTAGCACAGCACCGGAGCGGCGAAGAGCAGGGCATCGATGCGATCCAGCAGGCCGCCGTGGCCGGGGAGAATTGCCCCAGAGTCTTTCAAATTGGCGCCACGCTTGATGGCAGATTCGGCCAGGTCTCCGACTTGCGCGGCGATGTTGATGGCAACCGTCAGCAGAGCGGCGTGCCAGATTGGGGGACTCAAGGTGGCAGGATTGGGAATGCCGTCCTCAGGTCGCAAAAGGTGAATACGCAACAGGAAACCGGTGATCTCCTTCGCGAAGGCGAAAAGCAACGTGCCCACAATGGCGCTGCCGAGCAACGACGCTATCGTTCCTTCCCACGTCTTGCCCGGGCTGATGCGAGGCGCCAGCTTGCGGCGGCCAAAGGTGCGCCCGGCGTAATAGGCGAATGTATCCCCTGCCCAGACCACAAGCAGCAGGTAGAGCAGCAGAAACTTGCCCCAGGGCTGCTCCCGAACCAACACCAAGAACGCCAGCGGGAACACGACATAAGCCAGCGCAAGAACGGATACTGCTGCCGATGGCAGTGACTTGGAAAGGTCCGCGGCGCGCGCGCTCACGGCCATGAAGAGTGGTCCGGCCAGGATCAGCAAGGCCGCCACTACCAGCGGATATGACGGAGCCAGCCAGCCGAGATCGCGCAAAGCAAGGAAGCAAAGGGCGGCGACAAGGAATGTCGCCAGGCGAGATGGCTCGAAGCCGTGGACCCGCGCGATCCTTAGAAACTCATCGACACTGAGCAATGCCACCAGAAGAACGATGACGAGAAACAGCCAGGCCGGAGCGCGGAAGACCGCCAAAAGAACAATGGGGATGAGGACGGCTGCGGTGGCAACCCGCTTCATTTATGGTGCGCGGCGTGGGTCAGGGCCTGGGCGTGGCCGTCGTTCAGGCCGCCGTAGCGCCGTTCGCGCTTCTGGAACTCGGCGATAGCTTCCAGCAGGTGGTGGCCGCGGAACTCTGGCCACAACGTCGGGGTGACGTAAATTTCCGCGTAGGCGACCTGCCACAGCAGGAAGTTACTCAGGCGCATTTCGCCACTGGTGCGAATGACGAGATCGGGATCGGGCAGGTTACGCGTGTACAGATGCTTTTCGATCAACTCTTCGTCGATCTCCAGGTGGCGGAGACCGCCGTTGTTGGCCGCGGCCAGCAGGATATTGTTGAAGGCGTCTACCAGTTCGAGGCGCGCGCCGTAGTTCAGCGCCAGGGTCAGCACCATGCCTGTGTTCTTCGCGGTCGCCTCGCGCGCCCAAGCCATCCGTTCCTGAACCTGCGGCGGCAGCTCGTGCTGGCGTCCGATATATTCCAGGCGGATGTTGTTCTTGTTGAGCGTCGGGACCTCGGCCTTGAGGTAGCGGCGCAGCAGGGCCATCAGGAAGTCAACTTCCGAGCGCGGGCGGCGCTTCCAGTTTTCCGCCGAGAAGGCGTAGAGGGTGAGCGCGGGCACGTGGACGCGGGCCGCGGTTTCCACTGTCGAACGCACCGACCGCACGCCGGCGCGGTGGCCGGCAATGCGGGGCAGGTGACGCTGCCGGGCCCACCGCCCGTTGCCGTCCATAATGATGGCGATGTGTTTCGGGAGCCGCTGGGGGTCGAGCTGGAGGTAAATCTCAGCTTCCTTCCGATCCAGCCCCGCGGGAACAGATTTTTGCAAATTTGCCTCTTCGGAAATCAAAACCTAGCATAGCTGCGCGCTGGGCGCAATCGAAGGCGTGGTTTCCCACCGTTATCACCGGCGTCACCCGACAGCAGCGTATAATTCCCCGGGCTGCTTTTCTAGACGTTCCGCAGCTCGGCTGCATCTAAGCAAGTCACCGTGGACACTCACGGCAGCTCACGTCCTCGAGGCCGGGCCTCTACTTGGCTGGCGTTGATGTGTATTGCTGGCCTGTTGATAGTCTCTGCGCTCCAGGCAGCGCACGTCTGCGGTACAGCCGGTCGGAGCCACCGCGCCCCCGGTTCCAGCGCCAATCCCGGATCAGCTTGCCAGTTGTGCGCCAGCGCCCAGTGTTCGGCGATCCTGGTGACGCCGCTCAAGGCCGCCTCAGCTCCGGATTTTTCGGCGCTACCGGTGGCGTCAAGCACCTCTCACCGCCCCGGCTTTCTTCTCTTCACGCTGCAGGTGCGGCCGCCTCCCACCCACTAGTCCTTCCGGCCTCCGACTCTCGTACTCGTTCTTTCATGGCCACGCCTCATTCGGTCCCTTAGCGCTGAAACTCGATCAGCGCAGGAGTTTCTTGTATGGCGAAAGTAATCTGCATCTGCGGTTTGCTGCTGTTGGCGAGCTTTGCGGCGGCACAACAGGCGGCGGGACAGCAGCCCTGCTGCGATCCCATGGAGTCGCGCCTACGCGCGCTTGAGGAGAAGATCCGCGCCCTGGAGGAGGAGGTCCAACAACTGCGAGCGGTGCAAGCGACCCCGGCCGCCGCCGCGCCGTCCGCACCGGCCGCGGCAGGCGCACCTGCCGCGCCGACGCCGACTGTTCCTGCGCCCGGCGGCGGGCAGTTGCCCGTCTATGGCGGTGCCAGCGCTCTAGCAAAGGCGTTGAATCCGGACATCGGCCTGATCGGAAACTTCCTGTCCACCGCAGGCGGCAACCCCATCCGCCCGTCGCCGTCGTTCGAGATGGCCGAATCAGAGCTCAGCCTGCAGGCCATCATTGATCCTTATGCGCGCGGCGACTTCTTCCTGTCCTTTGGCGAAGAGGGAGTGGAACTGGAAGAGGGTTACATCACTTTCACCAGCCTGCCTGCCGGGATCGTGGCCCGCGCCGGCAAGATGCGTTCAGCGTTCGGCAAGGTCAACCTGCAGCACACCCATACTCTGTCCTGGACCGATCGTCCGCTGGTGACTGAGAACTTGCTGGGAGGAGAGGAGGGCATCACGGACGCCGGCTTCTCCGTCTCGCGCATCCTGCCGGCGCCCAAGGGGATCTTCCTGGAAGCCACGGGGCAGGTGTTCCGCGGCGATGCCGGGGCCGAGGACGATCCGGTCTTCGTCGCCGCCCGCAAGAGTGACGTCAGCACGGTGGCACACCTGCGGGGCTACCGCGACCTGACCGAATCCACCAACCTTGACCTGGGTCTCTCGTTCGCTCGCGGCCACAATGATGTCGGCTTCACCACCAACATTTATGGCGTGGACGCCACCTTGCGCTGGAAACCGCTGCGCCGTTCCATCTATCGCTCCTTCATGGCGCGCAGCGAATTCATCTGGAGCCAGCGGCGGCAAGTGCCCACATCCCTGCTGCCGCCAGTGCAGCGCTCCTTTGGCTTCTACACTTCGGCCGACTACCAGTTCGCCCGCCGTTGGATCGTGGGAGGGCGCTACGACTGGTCCGACCGCGCCCGGAACGCATTCGAGAGCGACCGCGGCGCCAGCGCCCTGCTCACTTTCCGTCCCAGCGAGTTCAGCACCTTGCGCGGGCAGTACCGCTTCACGCGCTACGCCGAGGGCATCGACGCCAACGAGTTTCGCCTGCAACTGCTGTTTTCTCTAGGCGCGCACGGCGCGCACGCGTTTTAGGAGAATGTGATGGACCGCAATTTCGTGTTACACGCGCTGCTGATTTTCGCGCTGGCCTGCGCCATGATTGTCGCCCCCGCCCAGGCCAAGAAGCTGAACGTGGTGACCTCGACCACCGACTTGGCTTCGCTGGCCCAGGAGGTCGGCGGCGATCGCATCACCGTGGAAGCCATCGCCAAGGGTTACCAGGACCCGCATTTTGTGGAGGCCAAGCCCAGCTTCCTGCTCAAGTTGCGCAACGCCGACCTGTTGCTCTCCGTTGGCCTGCAGTTGGAGATTGGATGGCTGCCGCCGCTGATCACTCAAAGCGGAAACCCGCGCATCCAGCCGGGGGCGCGGGGATATCTGGAAGCAGCGCAGTTTGCTGAGGTCCTCGACATTCCCACCGGGCCGGTGACTCGCGCGCAGGGCGACGTACATCCCATGGGCAATCCCCACCTCTGGCTCGATCCTGAGAACGGCCGCCGCATTGCCCGAGGCATTGCCAACAAGCTGGCGGAGATGCAGCCTGCGGACGCTGCCCACTTCCAGCAGCGCTTACAGGACTTCGAGCAACGCCTGACAGCAGCAGAGAAGCGTTGGGAAGAGCAGATGCGGCCCTTCCGCGGGCGCAAGATCGTCACCTACCACCGCTCTTGGCCGAACTTCGTCAAGTACTTCGGACTGGTTGTCGTGGGATACGTGGAGCCGCGCCCGGGCATCCCGCCCAGCCCGGGGCATACCCTGGAACTGATCCAGCTGATGAAGCGGGAAAACGTCAAGGTGCTGATCGTTGAGCCCTACTTCGACCTGAAGACGCCCGATAGCGTGGCACGCGCCACCGGTGCCAAGGTGGTGGTGCTGCTGCCCTCGGTAGGCGGGGAAAAGGAAGTCACCGACTACTTCAAGCTGTTCGACTACGATATTGCGCTGCTCACGGCGGCGTTTCGCGCCACCCAGTAGGCGGCGCGGGAGATCGCATGGAAGTCCTTCAATTTCTGATCATGCCGTTCCTGGCTAGCCTGATCCTGACTGGCATCCACGCCTATTTGGGCTTGCACGTGGTGGAGCGCGGGGTGATTTTCGTGGACTTAGCCCTGGCCCAGATCGCTGCCCTGGGAGCGACCATCGCCGTACTGGCCGGCTCCGATGTCCACGGCGGCGCCTCCTACTGGATCAGCTTGGGCTTCACCTTCCTGGGCGCGCTGATCTTCTCTTTTGTGCGCACCCGCCGGCAGCGTATCCCGCTGGAGGCCATCATCGGCATCACCTATGCCGTCGCCTCGGCCGCCGCCATCCTGGCCATGAGCAAGGCGGTGTCGGAAACCGAGCACCTCAAGGACATGCTGGTGGGCAACATCCTGGCCGTCTCGCGCCAGGAGGTGCTGCACACCGCGGTGCTCTACGGGGCGATCGGATTGTTTCACTACATCTTCCGCCACAAGTTCCTGCTGATTTCCATAAACCCGCGGCAGGCGGAGGCCGAAGGCATCTCCATCCGCCTTTGGGATTTCCTGTTCTACGCTTCATTCGGATTCGTGGTGACTTCGTCGGTCGCCATCGCGGGCGTACTGCTGGTGTTCTGCTATTTGGTGGTGCCGTCGGTGGGCGCCATGCTGTTTGCCGACAAGATCGGCACGCGATTGGCCATCGGCTGGACCATGGGCACGCTGGTATCGGCGCTAGGTGTGTATCTTTCCGTGGTGCTCGATCTGCCCACCGGCGCCACCATTGTGTGCACCTTTGGCGGCGTCCTGGTGCTGATGTTCCTGGCGCGCGCACTGCTCGACCGCATGCGCGGAGCGACCAGTTAGTGGCGAGTGCCCGACAGATTCGGCCGGGGAAAAAAGCCAGAGCATCAAGCTCTGGCTATGTTGGAGGGGAGGGACAACCCTGGGTGAAAACCGGAGCCCAGCGCCGGCACGCCCGAAAACTCCGAGCCTTCTAAGCGTGCCGGCGTGGCCGTAACGTCAAGTCGCGCACCTGGGCGATCACGCTGGCTTGCTGCATGGCATCCAGCTTGACGACGAAGGGCACCAGTTGCGCGATAAAATCGTCTGCCAAAAGTTCGCGGACCTCGTTCTGCTTGCCGTTGTCCCCGCCGTTGATCAGATCGGGAACGGTCACGTCCAAGGCGCGCGCCAGTCGTGCCAGCGAGGATAGGGTGGGCGTGGCCTTGTCATTCTCGATCTTGGAGACATAGGTGCGGGGGACGCTCATGCGCAGCGCGAGTTGCCGCTGGCTCAGCCCGATGCGCAGTCGCAGGGAGCGAATGGCCGTGGCGACCTGCAGGTAGCCGTGACCGTAACCGTTGGTGGGCTCGGTCGCGGGCACGGTGACGGCCGCCACAGGTTCGGGTTCATCTTGATCCAGCGACGCGCGGCACTTTCTACAGAGGTTGTTCATCGTCCGGAACTGGACGAGGTGGCATCGGTCACATCGAAGAACTTCTCGGGAATCAACTGGTGCGAGAGTTGTAGCCATTCCTATTTTTGCTGCGAGATGCCAGAGCCAGGCATCTACCGCTAAGGGCCCAACCACTCCTTCGTTTGACCTGCGGCGAGTTTTTCGCAGCAGGCAGGTTGACTGAACCAAAAATGGTGCAGACGGCCTGTGGAAGTCAACGGAAATTTTTGGGACAAAACAGGGAGAACAGGAGTACGCGAGCGGAAAACACCAGATGAAAACCGGAGAAAATCCGGAGAAGATCGGCAGAGAGGTCGGACATGGCAGATTTCCACCGCAACTCGGCGTGGGGGTTACTAACTGAGTTCACCCTCTCGGAGAACCTGCGCAAGCATGCGCTGGCCGTCGAGGCCTGCATGCGCGCTTACGCCCGTAAGTTCGGCGAGGACGAGGAGAAATATGGGGTCACCGGCCTGCTGCACGACTTCGACTACGAGAAATATCCCTCGGCGGAGGAGCACCCGTTCGTGGGCAACAAGATTCTGGAAGAGCGCGGCTGGCCGGA
>DASYTX010000187.1:0-10726 GCA_036001865.1 Terriglobales bacterium | reverse complement strand
CGACAAAACCATCGTAGGTTCCGCCGCCGAAGCTCTTTTGCAAGGCCTTTTCAGTGATCGGGAATCTCTTTGAATTAGTGTGACCGGCGATGATGGCTCTGCCCGATCCGTCCACTGCCATCCCATGATTCTCCGACACCCGGTCGTCACCCTCGCCGCCCAGATACCCGGAGTAGATGAGCTTGGAACAATCGGATGACAACCGAGTCACAAACGAGTCTCCGATCCAAACTTCGCCCGTCCCTCCGCCGTACGCTCTCTGAAATGCCGCCGATGTTGTCGGAAGGTCTTTTGACGTCGTGCTCCCGCTCACGTATATGCTGCCATCAGAGTGCACGTGGATCCCACCCCACGGATCATCGAATCCTGAGCCGCCGAAGAGACAAGAACGCTGCAACCGAGAGCCGTCGGGGGAAAGCACGAAGACCGCTACGTCGCGCGTCCCTCTTAGTTTGCGTTGCAGCACACCTGCGGTGGTCGGAAAGTCGGGCGACTCCGTCGCCGTAGCGACATAAACATTTCCGGCGCCATCCGCGTAGGGTTCGCCACGGTCACCATCACCGCCCGACCCGCCCACCAGAGTGGAGAACACCAGCGATCCATCCCGCGCAAACTTCGCCACGAACACGTCTTTGTTGCCCTTAAGATTTCGCTGGTACGCATGGCCGGTTGTGGGAAAGTCGCGAGAGAGTGTCACCCCGGTCACGTAGACATGCCCCTGTTCGTCCACGAAGACTCCATGCGCGTAATCCTTGGCACTTCCTCCCAGCAGCGTCGACCAGAGGACCCGAGAGCCATCGGCAGACAATTTGGCAAGGAATGCATCTGCGTCGCCCTTTCGAATGCTCTGAAATGCCTGCCGAGTGACTGGGAAATCCGAGGATCGCGTCCCGCCGACCATGTAGATATTCCCAAGACTGTCCACGGTGATACCTTGGGCGAACTCCATGTCGCTGCCACCGAAGAAGGTCGAGAAGGTTACTGAGTGCGATGAGGTATCCCCCTGAGCAGTCCACGTTGCATCAACAAACCGCGAAAAAAGCCCTGCGATGAAGAGCAACCCCAAAGCCGTCGCCAACGCCATAGTGCAATTGCGCCTAGTCATGTTGCCGGGGAAGCAAAAAGAATCTACGAAAGTCCAGGGCACCATTAGTAGTGGATTTGCGCTCGTTGCGTCAATGTACCCCCCTTCTAGCATTTGGCATCTTCTTCAAGCAGCTGGTGTTTCGCAGAAGTCTTGCTCGGGCCGGTGGATGAGGTTAGTGGCGTTGACACTTCGGCGGGTGGAAGCAAAAGGCGAAGGCAGCCGCTAGCACTTACGGTGCCGGCTTGCCATAGAACTGTCTGAGCGCCGCCCGCAGAGTTGAATCGCCGGTGGCTATCAGGATCGCTAAGTAGATCAACACCGCGATCAGCGCCCGCCCGCTCCAGACCAACGGTTGCGCCAGCCATAGAAAGCCGGCCATCACAACCCCGGCGAGCACTGGCGTTTTGAAGGACGGGAGCGGTTCGTTCGTCAAGACGTCTCGCTGAAAGTAGTAATAAGCCATTGCCAGCCAGATAACGTCCGCGGTGACCGTAGCTGAGGCGGCACCCAGCATGCCGTAGCGGGGGGTCAGCAGAACGTTCAGCGCTACGTTGAAGCTTGCGGATGTGATCGCGCAGCGCAGATCCAGCTTCTGGTACCCCGTGGCACGCAGCGCCTCGGCATATGTGCTGCGCAGGATCACCAAGGCTGCCGACCATACCAGGATTCGAAACGGCCCCGCCGAACTTGCGTACTCCGGGCCGTAGAGCAGATGGATAATCGGCTCCGCCAACAACATGCCGCCGACCACCAGCGGCACGACGAATACTGCGGAAAGCTCCACCGATCGCCTTACCAGTCCACGAAACTCATCCCGGTCACTTCCATATGAGCGTGCCAGCGCAGGATAGAGCCCGATGAAGTAGGTCATGGGGAGCGCCAGTGCGATGATCACCGGCTTATATGCTGCGTTGTACCATCCGACGACGGTTGCCCCGCGCAGGAAGCCCAGCAGGACGGAGTCAAAGTTGTAGTTGAGCAGGCCCATGGCCTGCGAGATCCCCATGGTCACCGCCGGGCGCAGTGCCTGTCTCACCCACGCCAGATCGAGCACAAACCCCAACCCGCCATGGGAGCGGGTAAACAGGCGGAGGAAATAGGCGCTGACCGCCGAATCGGCCGCCAAGCGCAGGATGGGGACCCACACCAGACGATCAGGGCTGTGGACGAAAACGAGCACTGCAACGGCGAAGATCGTTTGCGCCAGGACCAGGCCCCGTGCGACCGTGGACATTTTTTCCTGGCCCATCAACACCCACTTCAGGTTCATCGCTTGCGGAAACAGGGTGAGGGTGAAAAGGGCCAGCACGGTTCGAAGGTGAGGATATGCAGGAAATACTGGGAGGGTGGCCAGGATGATGACAAGCGCCGCCGTAGCCAGCAGCAGACGTAACGGTACCACGTGGCTTACAAGTTGCCGAACATCACCCGCCCTGGCCGCCTCACGCGTTCCCCAGCGCTCAATCCCAGCGTCTGCGAGCAGCAACAAGTACGTCAGGACAGAGTTGGCAAACTCCAGCACGCCAAAGCTGCTCACCCCCAGCACCCGCGCCAGGTAAACAAAAGCGAGGAAGCTCAGGGTCCTAGCCAGGAAGTCCCCGGCAGTCAGGCGCGCGATATTTCTCAGCGGCTTCATCACGATTGGCTTGGCTCAGCTATACTCGGGCCGCAGCGGTGTTACTGTTTACGCACAGTGCAGCCCGGTGACATCTCAGGGCAAGTGCAAAGTTTTGCTCTTCCTGAGAAACTCTTTGGCCACCCAGCGGTTACAAAGCGCCTAACGGCTTGTGCTTTCAAGGCGACAGCCGTGGGCGGGATGGCATCAGAGTTGCCACCTTGGTTACTTCGGAAACCGTACCATTTGGTCTATCCAGCCGTTGTGGGTGTCTCTTTTGGGAGATAATCAGCAAATGAATCCGGTCGACCGGCTCACGCGCCACGCCCGAATCACCTGGAAAAACTTGGCCTTTCCCGAGGTGCCGAGCCCGCCCTTCCTCATCCTTTTTATCAACTCCATCTGCAATCTCACCTGTGAGCACTGTTTTTACTGGCGCAATCTGAACCGCCGCGACGATCTCACGGTCGAGGAGATCTTTTCACTCGCCCGCGAACTGGGGCGCATTGAAATTCTCAATCTTTCCGGCGGTGAGCCATTCCTTCGCCAGGAGTTCGCGGAAATCTGCCGCTTCTTCATCGCCAACAACGGAGTCGAGCAGATCTACGTTCCCACCAACGGCTACTTCACCGATCGCACCGTCAAGGCACTTAGTAGCATTTTCGAAGAGAAGAGCCTGAAGCTGTTTGTTTGCGAGCTCTCCATCGACGGCATGCCCGAGTATCACAATAAGTTCCGGGGCAACGACAAGTCATTCCAGAAGCTGATCGAGACCTACGACACTCTGGCAGAGATGCAGAAGCGCGAGCCGCGCCTTCGCATCCATGCCATCTCTACCGCGACTTCGGAAAACATGGGCGAGATCAAGCGGCTCACCACCTATCTCTACGACCGCTGCCCGGCCATGGATCACCACAACTTGGCCCTGATTCGCGGCGATCGCAAGAACCCTTCACTCCAGGGTCCGGACCTGCTCGCGTATAAGGACCTCGCTGAGTATTCCCACCGCCTGTGGGCGCCGCGGGAAGAAAGCCGCTACGGCTCGACCGTTGAACCCATGCTGCATTGGGCCAAGGTGCGTACCGCCGAGGAGCACCGACAGGTGATCCCCTGCCGCGCCGGCGTTCTGACCGCAGTGGTTTACGCCAACGGCGATGTGAGCGTCTGCGAAACCCATCCTCCCCTGGCCAACCTGCGGCAGAAGAGCTTCCGCGAAATCTGGTATTCGCAGGAGGCGCAGCAGCTCCGCCGGTGTATCCGCAACAAGGAATGCTGGTGCACCAATGAGATCTTTATGTGGTCGAGCATCAATTACCAGCCGGTGCAGCTTGCCAGAGCGCTGGTGGGCGCGAAGGTCTGGCAGAAGTCGGAGCCGCTGCCCGCGGGCGAGAAACTGGTCGTGCTCCCTACCGCACCTGGCGATTCCATGCCGGCCGCTCCCGAATTCACAGTCTTGCAGGACTCCTCGACTCCCCTTTAGCGCCTCTGCCCGTGAATCCCTCGGGTTCTCAAGTGTCTAGGATTTATACTGAGGAACACTCTCCCGGCACGCTGCTGGTTGTAGTCTTTTCAACAAGGTGAAGTGTTGAAGAAGAAGGTCATCGTCGTCGGTCTCGACGGCCTTGAGCCCACCATCGTCGAAGCCATGCTCGAGCGCGGGCAACTGCCGCACCTTCGCAAAGTGCTGTGCAACGGCTTCTACGGCCGCTTGGCCACCACCTATCCCGCGCAGACCCCAGTTGCATGGTCATCGTTTGCTACGGGCACCAATCCCGGCGGGCACGGCATCTTCGATTTCATTCGCCGCGACGCAGAAACTTACCTGCCTGACCTGGCCCTCAGCCGCTTCGAGCGTCCGAAGAGCATCTTCTCCCAGCCCCGCGTGGTGAATCGCCGGCAGGGAACACCATTCTGGCAGTTGCTGACCGACACCGGCATCCCCAGCGTCATTCTTCGCTGTCCTGTCACTTTCCCTCCCGACACGGTGCTCGGCAGAATGCTCGCCGGTGTCGGCGTGCCCGACCTGCGCGGCAGTCAAAGCACCGGCACCTTCTATACTCAGGACAAGTCCGCCCGGGCACAAGAAAACGAACAATTGGTCCATCTCGATGCCGGCGACAAGCTCACCAGCCGCGTCATCGGCCCACGCAACACTCGAGTGAACCCGCCGGCTGATACCTCCTGCGAGATTCAGGTGCAAACCGACAAGGCAGCCCGCAGGCTTCAAATCCAGATCGCCGGTGGCGCCGAGCCCATCCAGATCGCCGAGCGCGGTTGGAGCGACTGGCTGCGCGTCAAGTTCAAGTTTTCCATGTTGCAGTCGGTTAGCGGCATTGTGCGCTTCTACATACGCCAGCTCGCGCCGCACATCGAGTTCTATGTCTCTGCCGTGAATTTCGATCCTGCAGCGCCCCTGTTCCAGGTCTCCTCGCCGCCCGAGTACGCCAAGGAGCTTGGAGACCAGATCGGCCTGTTTTCCACGCTGGGCATGGCTGAAGACCACAACGGTCTGAACAACGGCCGCCTCGACGAGGCCGCCTACCTGGCGCAATGCGAAAGCATCATCGCCGAGCGCGAAAAGATGACCCTGTGGGAGCTGGCGCGTTTCAAGCAAGGTCTCTTGTTTGTCGTCTTCGATACGCCCGACCGCGTGCAGCACATGTTTTGGCGCTTCCGCGATCCCCGGCACCCCTACTCCGACAGCGATCTCGCCCGCCAGTACGCATCCCGCATCGAAGAGCACTACGCCCGCTACGACGCCATGCTGGCGCGCATCCTTGACCATGTGGACGAAAATACGCTGCTGATCGTGCTCTCCGACCACGGCTTCAATACTTTCCGTCGCGCCGTCCACGTGAACACCTGGCTTCACCAGAACGGCCTGCTGGCGCTCAAGGACGGCAAGAAGCCCGACGCCGAACTGGGCGAGGGATTCGCCGCCGTCGACTGGTCGCGCAGCTATGCCTACGCCTTGGGGCTGGGAGGCATCTACCTGAATTTCCGCGGGCGGGAAAGCGCCGGCATTCTGGAGGAAGGGACCGAGGCCGATCGGGTCCGTCATGCCATTCAGCAGGGCCTCACCGGCTTGGCGGATCTGGAAAGCCAGCAGATCGCCATCAACAGCGTGTCGCGGCGCGAGGAGATCTACTCCGGCGCATACTTGCAGGAGGCGCCCGACCTGTTGGTCAACTACGCCCCGGGCTTTCGGGTTTCCTGGCAAACCGCGCTCGGCGGCATGCCCCACTGCCTGTTCGAGGACAATATGCGCCGCTGGAGCGGCGACCACATTATCGATCCGTTGACCGTGCCCGGGATTCTGGCCATGAACCGCCCGGCGCGCGGTAACCACGCTGATATTCGTGACCTCGCGCCCACCATCCTGGGTTATCTTGGTGTGGAAGCTCACAAGTCCATGGAAGGCCGGTCGTTGCTCTAAACGATGAAAATCTGCGTCTTAGGACTGGATTGCGCCGCGCCCGAAATTATCTTCGCCGATGAGCGCCTCACCAACATCCGCCGCCTGATGGATGTAGGCGTCTACGGCCGCCTGCAGAGCGTGGTCCCGCCCATCACCGTGCCCGCCTGGATGTGCATGACCACCAGCCAGGACCCCGGCTCCCTCGGCGTTTATGGTTTTCGCAACCGCACCGACTATTCCTACAGCGGCCTGGGGATCGCCAATTCGGCTTCCATCAAGGAACTCGCCATCTGGGACCAACTGGCGCGCGAAGGCAAGAAGTCCATCATCGTCGGCGTGCCGCCCAACTATCCGCCGCGGCGCATCAACGGTATTAGCATCGGCTGTTTTCTCACACCAGACACCGTGCGGGATGACTTCACCCATCCCAAATCCATCAAGTCCCAGATTATGGAGCGGTTCGGCGAATATCCCGTGGATGTCAAAGGCTTCCGTACCGACGACAAGGAGTGGCTCAAGCGCGAGATCTTCGAGATGAGCCGCAAGCAATGGGACGTGGTGCGCTGGCTCATTCAGGAGCAGGAATGGGATTACTTCCACTTCGTCGACATCGGGCTCGACCGCATGCACCACGGCTTCTGGAATTATTTCGACAAGCGCCACGTGCTGTACCAGCCCGGCAATCCCTATGAGAGCCTCATCCCCGACTACTACCTGTGGTTAGATGAGCAGATTGGCAGCGTCCTCGATTTGCTCGACGATGACACCGTCGTGCTGGTAGTTTCCGACCACGGCGCACAGCGGCTGGACGGCGGCCTCGTAGTTAACGAATGGTTGGTGCAGCAGGGCCTACTAGTCCTGGAGGAAATGCCCGCCGAGCCTACGCCTTTCGCCAAGCTGAAGGTCAACTGGGCTAAGACCAAGGTCTGGAGCGAAGGCGGATACTACGCGCGCGTCTTCTTCAACGTGCAGGGCCGCGAACCCAATGGCATCATCCCGCGGGCGGATTACGAGTCTTTCCAGGACGAGATGGTCGCCAGATTCGAGGCACTCACTGACGACAGAGGCCGGCCGCTCAACTCACTGGTTTTCAAGCCGAAAGAGATCTACCGCAATCTGCGTAACGTCCCGCCCGACCTGATCGTGCACTTCGGAGGCCTCTACTGGCGTTCGATCGGGAGCGTAGGGTACGGCCGCATTCACGTCCAGGAAAACGACACCGGGCCCGACGCCTGTAACCATGCTCAGTTTGGCATGTTCCTGCTGGCGGCTGCCAACTGTCCACTGCATGGCGAATACGACGGCGCCACCCTCCTCGACATCGCTCCCACCCTGCTCGATCTCGCTGGATACGAGATCCCCAGCTCTATGCAGGGACGTTCCCTGGTCGCGAACCGGGACAAAAGCGCACCGAAGCCTACTTCGCAAGAGAGCGACAAAGAAAAGATCATCCGCGAACGGCTGGCTGGACTGGGCTACATCTGAGCTAGGCCGGTTCGGCCTCGCTGTCTATCTTGGCTCCCCGGCGGGGTGCCCGTGCGGCGTTTCGGGTGTCGCCGCAGCAGTCTGGTCGGCAGTATTCCCTGAAAGCAGCGAAGCAAGCTGTTTCTCGAGTTCTGCAGCCACGCTTCTGCCTTCAGGGGAGTTCGCAAGGTTGTTAGCCTGCCGCAGGTCGGTCTTCCAGTCGTATAGTTCGAGTTCCTGCTTCTGGTTGAGGATGAACTGCCACCCAGGTGTGACCAGCGACTTGTACGTTCCCTCGTGCTCCAGCTCCGCCAGAACGTAGGGCCATTCCGCGGGCGGTTTGGGCTGGCTCCAAATTTTGGCCAGGGAAGTTCCTGGGAATGCGCCATCGTCACCAATCAGATCCGCAACCGTGGCAGCGACGGCCGCATTGCTCACCGGTTGCTGGAGCCGCAGGCCCGCTGGAATCCGGCCCGGTGACCAGAAAATCAGTGGCACGTGGATCATCTCCCGGTAGATGTTGTAGCGGTGCGCCATGAACCCGTGTTCGCCGAACGCCTCGCCGTGGTCGGAGGTGACAACCACCAGCGTGTTGGCCGCAAGCCCACGCTTTTCCAGTTCCGAGATCAGGCGGCCGATGCTCTCGTCCGCGAAGGCAATCCCGCCGTCATAGGCATCGATTTCTTTCTCTACTTCTTCCGGGCCAAGCCTTCGATAGATCTCGCCCCAGCCGTTCGAGGCCTGGTGATTAAGTCTCCCGCCCGGATTGGCAAATCGTGAGAAACGGCTGCGGAACGGCTGCGGGGGTAAGTAGGGATCATGCGCGTCGTAGTAGTTCAGGAAAATGAAAAACGGTTTTTCAGGATCGCGCTCGATCCAGCGTAGGGCGTTGGCAGTCACCTCGGGCGAAAGCTTCCTCGCGGGATAGTCCTGCAGCCACTGCCGGCGGAACGCAAACCGGCAGAACTTGCGTCCATAGAAGGTGCGCAGCACCATGTCGGCGGGCGCATGGAAGAAGTCGTCGAAGTGGATAAACCCACGACCCAGACCCTGGGCGCGAGTGAAAAAGAAAGTGTTGCCCGAGAATGCCGCCGTACGATAGCCGCGCGACCTGAGCGCCTGCGCCAGAGTTGGATAGCGCCCGTCGTAAGAGTCGTACAGCGCTCCATGTTCGTAGGGATAGCGGCCGGTGAGCAAGGAGGCATGTGTAGGCAGCGTCCAGGAAGACGGCGCAATTGCATTCTCGAAAAGCACTCCTTCGTTTGCCAGCCGGTCAATATCGGGAGTGGTGGGACGATAATATCCGTGTGCCGAAACGTGGTCTGCACGCAGCGCATCTACGACGATGACCACCACATTCGGCGCGTTCGCCCTGGGCTGCGGCAGGCGCGCAATCGCCGTTCGCTCCGCCATCCACAGCCCGCCCTGAATGGCTGCGAACGCGACCACCGCCGCAGAGGCCACCCACGGCAAAGTCCTTTGCCAGAAGCGCAGCGCGCGTGTTTCTTGTCTGGCGAACCAACGCACTAGCACGGTTGTCAGCCCGGTAGCCAGGATGAGCGCCGACCGGTTGCTGATGCGGTTCGACAGCGCCGCCCAGTCAAAGAAGGTGAGGAACGCGAACAGCACAACAGCGACCCGCGTCATGGCCAGCCGGCGATACACTCGGCCGGCTCCGATGATGAGCAGGGCCAGAGATGTGAAGAGCACAACATCAACCGCTGCTGAGATCCAAATGATCTCTGTTGCCACGCTGCGCGTCGCCCTAAACCCGGTCAGCACTCCGAAATGCTGGAACCCTAGCAGCCCTATGCCTTCCACCAGCCCTGCCAGCACGCCAAACCACGTACCAAGAATCAAAACGTCACGTGCGCGTGCCGGCCTGTCCAGCCAGGATGCGAGCCGACCCCATGCAGCAAACAGCGCAGCACGTGTCGCGAGGCCCACGTCCATCGACAGAATCCCCATGGTCGCACCCATGATCAATCTTGCGTCGCGCACATCACAAGTCGCAATGGTGATGCGACTATCGACTTGCTGTCTAGCGTACTGATTCGCGATGGTTCTAGATCCGGAAGGCCGTCTGGCGTCTGCCGCTAGTGTCTTACTGGGACACCGAATCTCCCTGGGTGCGGACCCGCGCTGGTGTGATAGTTTCAAGAATCGCCCACATGCAACCAACAGCCACTACTCTCGACCCGGGTGCTATCGGCGAACAGTCCCC
Organism: Terriglobales bacterium; assembly: GCA_036001865.1. GTDB lineage: Bacteria > Acidobacteriota > Terriglobia > Terriglobales > Acidobacteriaceae > DASYTX01. The sequence goes on along the minus strand of DASYTX010000187.1, from coordinate 918 downwards.
TTCGGTGGCCTCGGCCTGTTGGTTCCAGTGGAGTGGGTTCTTGCTTGCCATCTACGCGACGATATCTGTCGTCGGTTGGAGACGGACGCTGATCGACACGGAAGTCTGGGCGTTGTTCCATGCCGGTCGCTCGTTCGGCGAGTTCATGAATGCGGTCCGAGGCGATCTGGTCCACCCGCCCTTGTTCTACGTCATTGAGTGGCTATGGGTTCGCGCTGTCGGACATACTGACACTGCAGTCAAGACGCTCGCCTTCCTGATCAACGTCCCCAGCTTCTTCTTGTTCACTTGGCTGGCGGCGCGCGTTACCCGGCGCTGGCGTCTGGTCTCCTTTCTGTTCTTCGGTTTGTATTTCCGCATCGGCAGCACTCCCAACCAGGTTCGCATGTATGGTCTAGGACTGCTGCTCACCATTGCGGCAATGGTGCTGTGGGAACGCTGGCACGAGCGGCCGAGCAACCGTTCGCTGATCGCTTGGACTTTTGTCGCCGTTCTCTTGGTCTATACCCACCTCTTTGGCCTGCTAACCCTCGCCGGGTTTCTCGTGGCCAACTGGCTAGCGGGTCCGCGACGCAGAGCGTTCACAGCAGCCACCGTCGGCGCCGCACTCAGTTTTCTGCCCTGGCTATTTTATGTCTTGCCGGTGTACCGATCGCGTGGACTTGCCGACAACCTTACCTGGGTTCCGAAGCAGATTCATGTCGCGCTGGGAATACTCTCCTACGGCCTCCTTGGCGAGGTCGAAGCTGCCCAGAGTTCCCGAATTTTGTTTGCCGTTCTTGCGGCAGCGATCAACTTTGCCGTGCTGCTACTGGTCCTGCGCACCGCGACCAGGTTGTGGCCACCCACAGCAGGCGCGCATGCGGGCCGGCGATGGTTCTGGGTGGCAATGACCCTGGTCGCAGTGCCCATTCTCAC
>DASYTX010000186.1:0-6482 GCA_036001865.1 Terriglobales bacterium | reverse complement strand
CAAGTCTTCCGCAATGCTCGGCGTTACTCCGAAACCAGCAGCGGCATTTTCGGCATTGGCCACAACCAGATCAATGTGGCGGGTGTTGACGACGTCCTGCAGGTGGTCGCGCACGATGTTGCGCCCCGGCCGGCCGAAGATGTCGCCTACGAAAAGAATGCGCAATCCGCCACTCCTGCTGAAGACTTCTCATTTGATGGTATCACCGACTTACTCCAGCATTGGAAGCAGGTGACTCAGAAGAGACCCCCCGTACTGTGCGCGTCGTGCATGGGGGGTCCCTCAGTGCACCAGCTCTGCGGTTTTCAGGAAGTCGTAATTGCCCGAAGGGTTCAAGTGAACGTTGCGCACGCGCCGCGAGTGCACCAGGACATTGTCGAAGTACCACAAATGGATGTAAGGCAGGTCCTCGGCGATGATGCGTTGCAGCTCGGCATAAAGCGTCCGGCGTTGCTGCTGGTCCACAGTGCGCCGCGCCTGCTCGATCAATTGGTCCACGCGAGGATTCGCATAATGACTGCGGTTGGCGCGCCGCGGCGGCACGCTGGCCGAGTGGAAGACGTGCTCGAAAATGTCGGGATCCTCGTTGCCCCCAATCCAGCGCAGCGAATACAACTGGAACGCACCCTTGACAACGTCGGAATAAAACGTGGCGAACTCAAAACTGCGGATGTCCAGCACGATACCCACTTCTCGCAATTGCTGCTGCAATACCACGGCCAGCAGCCGCGTTGATTCCTCGGTTGAGGTCTTCATGGTCAAGTGGAAGCGCACGCCGTTTTTCGCCGCGTAGCCGGCTTCGTCCAGTATGCGCCGGGCCCGGGCGGGATCGTACGGAGAGGTCGGGACGTTAGTCGAATACGCCCAATGCTGCGGCGGGAGCACGCTCTCTGCGGAACGCGCCATGTCCCGCCACAGATAATGGATCATGGGCTGGCGGTCGATGGCATGCGCCAGCGCCCGGCGCACGCGCTCATCAGCCAGCAGCGGATCGCGGAGGTTGAATGCCAGATACGAGTAGATCGTGCCCGGGGCGCGCTGCACCTGCAGGCTGCGCTCTTTCTCGATCGCCGCCACCATGTCCGCGGTGAGCGCATTGATGGCCACATCGGCGCTTCCCTTGCGCAACTCCAGCACACGCGTAGTGGCGTCGGGCACCACCACCAAACGCACACGGGCAATGCGCGCACGCTCGCCCCAGTAAGCTTCGTTGCGCTCCAGAATGACCTGCTTGTCCTGCTCCAGCGTGACGAAGCGAAACGGGCCGGATCCGATCGGGTTGCGGTTGAACTCGGCTCCACTGCCGTGAGGGACGATGCCGATGGCACCCTCGGACAGGTTCCACAGCAGCGGTGCGTAGGGCTCCTTCAGGCGGATGATGACCGTGGACTCATCGCGGGCGTCCACGCGTTCGATCAGCCGGTAGGTGCTGGCTTTGGGCGTAAGTACCGTGCCATCGAGAACGGAGTCTAACGTCCATTTCACATCGCGGGCGGTAAGCGCCCGCCCGTCGTGAAAACGAACTCCGCGCCGCAGGTGAAAAACGTAAGTTGTGGGATCCGTGATTTCCCAGCGCTCCGCCAGCCCCGGCAGGAGGTTGAAGTGCTCGTCCCGCGCCAGCAGTGAGTCAAAGATCAGCTTGCCGATGCGCTCTGACTGCGCATCCGTGCCGACCCGCGGGTCAAGGTTGGCGGGACTGGACTCGATGATCATGACCAGCGTGTCCGGCTCCGGCCGCCTGCCGCAGGAGAGAAGCGACAGCAGAATGCTCGCCGCAAGCGCCGCCATTCGGCAACGAGCCATCACGGGTACGAAATCTTTCCCAGAACGGCTGGCTTCTTTGCGCCGGTCGCTGCCGGCACATTCGCTGGCTCACGATGCCAGGTCTGATACGCCAGCAGGGCAAAGGCTACGGCCTCCTTGGCCTCCGACGGCACACCAAATTCATCGGAAAGGCGGAGGCGGAACCCCAGCAGGCGGACCTCTGCGTCGAGCATTGCGAGGAGGGTTTTGTTCCTCGCGCCGCCGCCCGAAACGATCAGTTCGCTGAAAGTAGCGCCGGCGTCTCGCCCGCTCTTCTGAGGGCGTACCCCCCTCGCTGTCAAAACAAAACGCCTGATCGCGTCGCCTATCGACCTGACCGTCAGCGCGGTTGCGGTCGCAACCACATCCTCCCTTCTTGCTTTTCCGAAGAGGCGCAGAAAAGCGTTCACAAACTCGCGGCCGAACTGTTCCCTGCCCGCAGTCTTGGGCGGCCTCTGACGAAAGAATGGCAGTTGAAGCATATGTTGAATATTCGGCTGCAAGACCTTGCCTTGCCTGGCAATATCTCCGTCTCGATCGTAAGGCTTGTGGAACAGCCGCTCCGTGACCGTGTCGATCACCATGTTTCCCGGCCCGGTGTCGAAGGCCATTACCTGCTCTGGCGACGCTGCCGCCGGAATAGCAGTCAGGTTAGCAATGCCGCCAATGTTCTGTACGATCCGCCCCATCCGCTGGTCGCGATAGACGAGGTAGTCAAAGAAGGGGACGAGCGGCGCGCCCTTTCCGCCTGCAGCCATGTCCGCTGGACGAAAGTCGGAAACCACCGGTGCGCCCACCCGCGCCGCGATCACCGCTCCTTCACCCGTCTGCCAAGTACAGGCAATCTTGCGTCCTAGAAACGGAGCACCTTCGCCCTGGTGGTATATGGTCTGCCCGTGACAACCGACGAGGTCCAGGCGACGGATCCGGGATTTTCTCAGGCTGGCGAGAACTGCCGCGGCGTACAGTTCGCCCAGCAAGAAGTTCAGGCGGGAAAGGTCGGCGACACGGGCGCCGGTAGCATTCATCGCTGCCAGCACTGCCTGCCGCACCGCGGCGGGATAGGCATACTGGTAATGCCCCAACAGCTTGAAGCGGGTGCTGAATCCGCTTCCGCGGACCTCCACCAGCGCCACATTGATGCCATCGGCGGATGTCCCGCTCATCACACCGGCGACGATCACCCGATCTTCCCTGCCCGGCGCGTCACATCACCACCGTTGCTGTCTTCACCTGCTCTGAGAATGCGCGGATGCGCTGCCGCAGGCGCTCGATTCTCTCCGGCTCTGGCATGGGCGCAGGCCGTCTTAGCTCAGCAGCTTTCTTCTTGAACGCCAGTACGCGTGCGGATGCTGCGGCGGCCAGCGCGCCGAACTTGCGGTCACGCTCCGCCTCGCTTACCGCTGCCTCATAGGCCGTGAGCACGTGCTCCTCGTTGTGGCAGACAAGGAAGATATCGCATCCCGCACGGATGGTTGCCACAGCTGCCTGCCCCACGGGCGCAGCCGCCAGCACGCCACCCATCTCCAGGTCATCAGAAACAATCAGCCCTCGATAGCCAATCTTCTTCCGCAGGATGTCGCGGATCCATTTTGGCGAGAGCGAGGCCGGAGTAGCATCTTGGGTCACCGCCGGATAGGCCGCGTGTGCCACCATCACGAACGGCAGTTCTTTCCGCAACGCCCGGTACGGAAACAGGTCTTCCTCCCACAGACGGCGCCACGCCTTGTTCACCGAGGGCAGCTCATGGTGCGTATCCAGGCTGGCCTCGCCCAGGCCGGGAAAATGCTTCCCACATCCCAGAACTCGAGCCTGGCGCAGCCCCCGCAGAAATTCCCGGGCGTAGATAGTTGTTTCTTGGGGGTCGTGTGACGCGATGCGCGTTCCCAGCACGCTTCGCGAAGCCGCCTGGCACAAGTCGAGCACGGGGGCAAAATCGGTATTGAAACCCAGCGTTCGTATTTCTTCGCCGATAATCCGGCCATGCTCGCGAAAAGTGCTCTTATCTGCACTAGCTGCGACTTCCTCTACTGATGGCGCCGGAGCAATCGCGTCGCGCAAACGATCAACTGTTCCGCCCTCCATGTCAACACAAAGGAACATCGGAACAGCCGAGCTTTCCTGGCAGCCGCGCAGCAGTTCCCAGGTCTGGCGCGCGTCTACGATGTTGCGCTTGAACAGGATCACCCCGCCCGGCTGCAGCCGCGCCAGCAAGCCGCATAGCTTCTCTGTGGGCTCCACCCCGTCGAAGCCCATGATGAGCAACTGCCCGACCTGCTGCCGGATCTCCAGCAATTTCTTCATCGAAAGAGCGCAGGCGCGCTACTGCATTTGCTTCTTCAACTCGGCCAGCAGGTTAAGCGCTTCGAGCGGAGTCAGGCGATCGAGATCGGTTTGCTTGAGGCGCTCGACGACCTTCTGCGTGAGTGGCGTAAAGATGGTCAACTGCACTGCTGGCGGCGCCACCTCGTCGCTGGCCAAATGGGCGGTAACGCGCTGCTCGGCATCCTCGTGCTCTGCCAGCACCTCACGGGCGCGCACCACCACCTCGCTCGGCAGGCCGGCCAGCTTGGCGACCTCAATGCCGTAGCTGCGGTCGGCCGCGCCCGGCTCCACCTTGCGCAGGAACACGATTCCGCCGGCGCTCTCCTTCACCGACACACGATAGTTCTTCACGCCCGAGAGGCGCTCCGCCAGCTCCGTCAACTCGTGATAGTGGGTAGCAAACAACGTCTTGGCACGCGTGCGCGCGTGAATGTACTCGATGGCCGCCCAGGCGATCGCTAGTCCATCGTAGGTCGCGGTTCCCCGTCCGATCTCATCCAGTAGGATCAGCGACTGCGGGGTAGCGGTGTTCAGGATGGCCGCCGTCTCCGTCATCTCAACCATGAATGTGGAGCGTCCGCGCGCCAGATTGTCGGCCGCGCCGATGCGGGTGAAGATGCGGTCCACGGTCCTCAGTCGCGCCGAGCGCGCCGGCACGAACGACCCCATTTGCGCCAGGATGACGATCAACGCCGCCTGCCGCAGGTAGGTTGACTTGCCTCCCATGTTGGGCCCGGTGAGCACGATGATGGATTGCCTCGTGGAATTTAGGTAGAGATCATTGGGGACGAAGCGCTCCCTTGCGCCCAACGCCGCCTGCTGCTCAATCACCGGGTGCCGCCCGGCAATAATCTCCAAGTCGGCGCTTGCTTCGAACTGCGGCCGGCAGTAGTTGCGATTGGCCGCCAGATGTGCGAGGGCGGCGAGCACATCAACTTCGGCAAGCGCTAGGGCCGTTTGCCGGATGCGCTTGGCCTCGCCCGCGACCGCCGCCCGCAGCTCTGCAAAGATCCGGCGCTCGATCTCGACGATCCTCTCCTGCGCTTCCAAAATCTTGGTCTCGTGCTCCTTCAACTCGGGCGTGGTGAAGCGCTCGGCATTGACCAGCGTCTGCTTGCGCTCGTAGGTGTTGGGAGCGAGGTGCAGGTTGGGCTTGGAGATCTCGATGTAGTAGCCGAAGACAGAGTTAAACCTTACCTTGAGGGATGCGATGCCGGTGTGCTGGCGCTCGCGTTCTTCGATGCGCGCCAGGTACTGTTTGCTGTTGCGGCTCAGGTCGCGCAGTTCGTCCAGGGCAGCATCCACGCCGCCCTGGATGACGCCGCCCTCTGCGAACGCGAGCGGCGGCTCCCGAACAATGGAGCTGTCAATGCGCTCGCGCAACTGCGCCAGATCATCGAGCGATGCCGCCAGGTGCTTCAGACGCTTCGCCTCAAGCTTCTCAAGGGCCGCGCGAACGGGTGGTACCCTGGCCAGCGACGCCGAGAGCGCCAGCACGTCCCTGGGATTGGCGGTCTCCAGTGCCACGCGGCTCAACAGTCTCTCGACGTCCAGGATTCCATCGAGCGCGCGCCGCAGTTCTTCCCGCCCAACCATCTGGTTGACCTGGGCCTCGACGGCGTCCAGCCGCTGCTGAATTTCGTCGACCTCGATGGAAGGCCGCAACATCCAGGCACGCAGCAGCCGCTTGCCCATGGGCGTGACCGTCGCGTCCATGGTGCGGAACAGCGTGACTTCGTCGCCGGAGTTGGCGAACAGCGGTTCGGTCAGCTCCAGGTTACGCACCGTGACCGCGTCCAGCACCAGACAGTTCCGGCGCTCGTAGAAGCCGATGCGGTCCACGTGTTCGAGCATCCCGCGCTGAGTAGAACGAACATAGTGCAGCACCGCCCCCGCCGCTGACGCTGCTGCTGCCTTTCCCGCCAGCCCGAATCCTTCCAGCGACAAGACGCCAAAATGGTTTTCGACTAGCGGAAGGGCATAATCGGGCGCAAATACCCAGTCGTCCAGCGGGGTTTCCGTGACCGTCTCCCCCGCGCTCTCCGCCTGCCGCTGTCGATCAAACAACGGCGCGGAGGATGCGTACAGCACCTCCCGGGGCCGCAGTTGCTGCAGTTCCTCCCAGATGCGCTGCTGGGCATCCGGCCCGCGGAACTCGGTGGCGCGAAACTCACCCGTAGAAAGGTCGAGGGCGGCAAAGCCGGCGCATTCGCCTACGTGCGCCAGCGCCGCCAGAAAATTGTTTTCTCCCGACCCCAGCAGGGAATCCGCAGCCGTTCCCGGCGTGAGCACGCGCGTGACCTCGCGCCGTACCAGCTTCGTGGCTTTTTGGGGGTCTTCCATCTGGTCGCAGA
>DASYTX010000185.1:0-17804 GCA_036001865.1 Terriglobales bacterium | reverse complement strand
CGGCTATCATCGAGCACAGCGGCAGGGGCGATACGCATGCCGTGACCGTAGGTCGGGGCGTTGGCGAAGGCGACCATGTAGCCGGATTCGCGAATTGGCAGTCGTGGAGTCGTTGCATGCAACATCTCCACATTGAACGTCCCCGGTTGGAAGCTGCAGATGGCGGCGACCGCGGCCAGCAGGTATCCGCCATTGGCGCGCAGCCAGCGGGGCATGGCATTGGCGCGGCGGTTAGCGTCGGAATCCAGCCCGACGCCGGCGACGCAACAGAAGTAGGTGGGCTCGCCGGTGTCGGCCGGGCGGAGGCATCCCAGATCGATTTCGCGGACGTTGCCAGCACCGGCGCAGAAGTTTTTCCAGGCTTGGAGCGCCTCGGCTGGGGTGCTGATGCCGAGGGCGTGGGCGAAGTCGTTGCCGCTGCCAAGGGGCACGACCAGCGCGGGGACCTTGTGCCTGGCCAGCGCGGACAGCTGGCGATGGACGGTGCCGTCGCCGCCGAAGATGAGCGCGGCGGCGGTGGACGCCTCAATGTCAGGAGCCGATAGGAGTTCGACATTCGGTAGGCGAAACGGCTGCAAGTCCTCTTCTGAGGCAGCCGGACCAAGGATGGCAGTGGCGCGCACGTGTGGTGTTTTAGCACATCGCGGAAGACATAGCCTGCCCGCTCGGGGCGAGCGGACTACAATCGTCTGATTCCGCCCGCCATGTTTGCTCGCATCCGTGCTGTCGTCCGCAGGATTCCTCGAGGCAAGGTCGCGACTTATGGGGACGTCGCCTATGTGGCAGGCTATCCGGGCGCGGCGAGGCAGGTGGTCTGGGCGCTGCACAGTTCAAATGACCTGCCGTGGCACCGCGTGGTCGGCGCGGGAGGGAAGATCCTTCTCCCCGGCGATGCCGGTCTGGAGCAGCGGCTGCGATTGCAGAACGAAGGCGTTCAGTTCGATGGCTTACGGGTGCGGATGAAGGATCACCGGCACGCCTGGCGATTTCGCAAGCGGAAGAAGCGACGGGGTTAGGCGACGGTAACTCTCTTCAGGAGGCGGCCGACGCGCAGGGTGAATTCGGCCGGGACCTTGATGGGCATGATCGGGTCACTCTTGACGTTGCCGTCGATGCGCACCGCCTTGGCCCGGACCTTCCGCAGACCGTCAGAAACAGAATCGGCCAGCCCGCACTGGACGAGCAGCTTGTCGAGCTTAATGGCCGTTGAGTTAGCGTGGCTGGCGGCAACATCGGCGTAGCGCACACGAACGTGCTCGACCGTCTCTGGCACTTCATCCTTCTGGAAGATGCGCGCCCAGTTTTCTGCGGCATCCTTGGCTGCGGGCTCGCCATGGAAGTCAGCCACGATCTTCGTGGCCAGGCCTTTCTTGACGATCATGGGATGAATGCGGCCCGAGCCGACGCCGTCTTTCATGGTTTCGATCCCAGACATGGATGTGTCGGTCAGCAACTCCCAATAGCGCCACATCAGGTCGTCGGAGATTGACATGAGCTTGCCAAACATTTCCAGTGGCGGCTCGGTGATGCCCACGTAGTTGCCGAATGACTTCGACATCTTCTGCACGCCATCGATGCCTTCGAGCAACGGCATGGTCAGCACCACCTGCGAGGGTTGTCCGTAGGCGCGCTGGATCTCGCGCCCCACCAGCAGATTGAACTTCTGGTCGGTGCCGCCCAACTCGACATCGGCGTGGAGCGCCACGGAGTCGTACCCCTGAGCGAGGGGATACAGAAGCTCGTGCAGGGCGATGGGCTTTTCTTCGTTGAAGCGCGCATGGAAGTCCTCGCGCTCGAGCATCTGCGAGACGGTGTACTTGGCAGCGAGCCGGATGAGGCCTTCTGCGCCCAGTGCCTGCAGCCATTCGCTGTTGAAGCGAGTCTCGGTCTTCTTCGCATCGAGGATCTTGAACACCTGCGCCTTGTAAGTCTCCGCATTCTTATCGATTTCCTCGCGGCTGAGGGGCGGGCGCGTGACCGAGCGGCCCGTGGGATCGCCAATCAGGCCGGTGAAGTCGCCGATGAGGAAGATGACTGTGTGCCCGAGATCCTGAAAATGCTTGAGCTTGCGAATGAGGACGGTGTGGCCGAGATGGAGGTCGGGCGCGGTGGGATCAAAGCCCGCCTTGACGCGCAACGGCTTGCCGGAGGCGCTCGAGCGCTCAAGCTTTTCCGCCAGCTCGCTCTCCCGAATGATCTCGGCTGCGCCCTTCCTAATGTACTCGAGCTGCTCGGCAACGGGAGCAAAATTCGCCATCGTAGGCGATTATAAACTTGGGTTGATTTCAGCCGGCAGAGCGCCGCGCCAGAAAACTCTGCAGGATCAGCACTGCGGCCAGGCGGTCCACGGCTTCGGCGCGGCGGCGGATGCTGATCCCGCACTCCCGCAGGACGCGGTTGGCCTCGGCGGAGGTCAGGCGCTCGTCCCACAGGTGGACAGGGAGGCGGGTGCGGCGGCGTAGTTCCTCGGCGAAGGCGGACATTTTTTCGGCCTGCGTGCCGGCCGCGCCGCTCATGCGCAGGGGGTAGCCGACCACAATTTCGCCGATGTCGTATTCGCGAATAAGCTCCTGCAGACGCTCGAAGTCGGCGCGCTTGTTCCTGCGGCGGATGGTTTCAAGGCCTTGGGCGGTAATGCCCAGAGGATCGGAAACCGCCAAGCCAATGGTCTTGGAGCCTACGTCGAGGGCAAGAATGCGGCGGTAGCCCGAAGGGCCCTCAGCGCCGCCATTGTTACTGAAGGACACCAGCCAATTATAGGTACAGGGCGCATCTTAATCTTGGATACCATTGAGAGAGATGGCCACCGAGCAAATCCAGCGACCGGCAGAGGCGGCCCGGTCCCACACCGGCGACGCGGAACCGCCGCGCCGTGGACCTGGCGGGCCGGCGCCCAACTGGGCGCAAGTGGTCATTGCCGCTGCGGTCGTGCTGACCATCTGCTACGTGGCCAAGCTGGTGATCATCGTGCTGCTGGTATCGGTGCTGCTGGCATTCGTGCTCGAGCCGCTCGTGGACAGGCTGCAACGCATCAAGGTCCCGCGCGGCCTCGGAGCATTTGTTGCGGTCACGCTGCTGCTGGCAGTGATGTACGGCGCTACCTACTTCTTCTATAACCAAGCCCTCAGTTTCATGAATGAATTGCCGAAGTACTCACAGAAGATCCGCCAGTCCCTGGGACGGATGCGCCAGCACGCGGAGAGGCTGCAGACCACCACGGAGACCGTGCTGCCCGAGAGCCAGGAGGAGAGACAGGCGATCAGAGTGAGGCAGCAGACGGGGTGGTCGGAGCTGCTAACCAGGGGCGCATGGTCGCTGTGGGAGGTGCTGCTGGCAATTTCCTTTATGCCCTTCCTGATCTACTTCATGCTGACTTGGCAGGAACACACGCGCGCCGCCACGGTGATGTTATTCCCCATGGAGCATCGCAATACCGCCTACGTCACCATGGGACGGATCTCCGCCATGATCCGCAGCTTTATTGTGGGCAACGTGGTGATCGGACTGTTCCTCGGCCTGCTCAGTTCGGTGGTGTTCGGCTTGATGAAGCTGCAGTACTTCTACTTCATTGGGTTTATCAGCGGGTTTCTCAGCCTGGTGCCGTACCTTGGCGTAGTGCTGGCGCTGCTGCCGCCCTTGGCCGCGGGCTTTGGGCAAGTGCGCGGCGGAGGCGCGGCGGTGATTTTCCTGACGGTGATCGGGCTGCACGTGTTCGCCATCAACGTGCTTTATCCAAAGCTGATCGGACGCAGGCTGCAGCTGAACCCGCTGGTGGTCACCATGGCGTTGCTGGTCTGGGGCTGGATCTGGGGAGGAATGGGACTGATCCTGGCGGTGCCCATCACCGCCGCCCTAAAGATCATTTGCGACCACGTGGATTCACTGCGGCCCTACGGCGCCTGGTTGGGCGAGTAGACGGCCCCAAAACCCAAACAGCTTCTCGCGTGAGAAGCTGCTCAAGAAGCAACAAATCGAAACGGGTCAGGCGTCGCCCAGAATCTCCGGAAATTTCAGCTTGGACTTGGACAGGGCCTTGGAAAGGAGCTGCTCCACGTGCGCCTCATCCATGTTCTTGGCCAGGGCCAGTTCGCTGACCAGCAGGTAGCGCGCGCGCTCCAGCATCTTCTTCTCACGGAATGAGAGCGGCTTGGTCTGGTTCAACTGCAGCAAGCTCTTGAGCACGCCCGCCACTTCCAGCAGCGAACCGGTGCGCATCTTGTCGGAGTTCTCCTTGAAACGGTATTTCCAGTCGGTGGAGCTGTCGCACTTGGCGCAGGAAAGATAGTCAAGCACCTTCTGGACTTCACCGTTCTTGATCACCCGTCGCAGGCCCACAGTGGTGACGTTGTGAAACGGCACCATGACCTTGAGGCTGCTGGACTTGATGTTCAAGAGGTAGAACTTCTCGACGCTGGCACCGATGGTGCGACTGCTGATCTGTTCTATGATGCCGACGCCGTGGTTGGGATAGACGACTTTGTCACCGATGCGGAAGGTCTGGTCAACGCTAATCGAGGTCATTTACGGGCACCCGGGATTCGGCTGGGGGTGATTGAGGGAACAGTCAACCTAAAGTTAGTATAGCCCTCGGTAAGGCGCCGGTCAACCGACCGACGGGCGAAAGCCGCGCCAGGCGCGGCCTTTGCCGATTGCCCGCTTCAGGCCTCGCCCAGTAGGAAGATAAGTGGCTTGGCTACAGGAGGTTACGGCCATAGCCTCGGCTTGCTGGCATTCAGCCAAGGCGGCGTCTTTGGGGCGACACGGGCTATAATCAAAGAGTAAAGTTTCGGTGGGGAGCGAAGCCTCCGGGAAAACCTTTCGATTGGCTGCGCGAAGCCCCGACCCCTCGCCGTCCAGGAACCAGGTCCCATTCACATGCCTCAGCACATTAAGAAGAAGTTGGAAGACGAGATCGCGACACTCGAATACGAGCTGAACCACGATCTTCCCAAGGAGCTAAAAAGGGCCATTGCCCTCGGCGACCTGAGCGAAAACGCCGAGTATCACATGGCCAAGCAGCGCCAGGAGTACGTGCGTGCCAGGCTGGGACAGCTGAAACAGCGAATGTCGGAATTGGCTCTGGTCAACCTGAGCAACATCCCCCGCGACCGGGTGGCGTTCGGCTCGCGGGTGGTCGTGTTTGACGCCGGCAAGAGCGAGAAGATCGAATATAGACTGGTTACCAGCGAAGAGTCCGATGTAGCCAAGGGACTGATTTCCACCAGCTCACCCATCGGCCGCAGCCTGATGGGCAAGAAGGTCGGCGACGCCGTGACCGTGATCACGCCCACCGGCAACCGCGAAATGGAAATCCTGGAGCTGAGCACCATCCACGACGAGGAACAATGAGCTGGACGGGAGCATTTGGGCGGGCCTGTGGAGCGCTGCTGTTGCGCATCGTGCGTGCCCTCGCCCTGACCCGCATCTCGCCTAACATCTATACCTTCATAGGGCTGCTGATCAGCATCGCGGCGGCGGTGTTATTTGGGAAGGCAAGCGGCGAAAACACCGCTACCATGTTCCGATTTGCGGGGCTGGTGATCATCCTAGCTGGGTTCCTGGACATGGTGGATGGACGGATCGCGCGGGCCACTAACCAAGTCACGGTCTTTGGAGCATTTTTCGACTCGGTGGTCGACCGCTACAGCGATGCTGCGCTGTACTTTGGCCTGCTGGTGTATTACGCCCGCGCCAATCGCTTCTTCTACGTGGTGCTGGCGGCGGTGGTGATGATCAGCTCGGTGATGGTCAGCTATACGCGGGCGCGGGCGGAGTCCCTCATCGGCACCTGCAAGGTGGGTTTCATGGAACGCCCGGAGCGGCTGGTGCTGGTGATTATTGGGGCATTGTTCAACCGCATGGCGCCGGTACTGTGGGTCATCGCCGTGCTCTCGACGATCACCGTCATTCACCGCATCTGGTTTACCTATCAACGCACCCGCGAACTGGAAATGGCCAGGGCCACTGCGCCAGCCGAGTTGTCCCGCGTTTGATCAGCCGTGCGCCTCAGCGCTGAGTCGATTTCCCGGTACACATCAACCGCGCACTTAATCTGTCGTGTGACTGCGCAAATCCCCGACTGCGCGCTCATTTAGAATCCTGCTGGGTTAAGTACAGCGGGACCGAGGGGCTCTTGGAGAACCAACCGGTTATAGTCGTGCATGGCGGTGCATGGGCCATTCCGGACGACATGGTGGAGGCACATGTCGCAGGAGTGCGCAGGGCATTGGAAACCGCATGGGTCGTGCTAGAACGCGGCGGACCGTCGCTGGACGCGGTCGAACAAGCGGTGGCGCTCATGGAGGATGACGAAACCTTCGACGCCGGTCGGGGAAGTTTCCTGGCCAGCAACGGCCGGGTGCAATTGGACGCCTTGATCATGGACGGCTCGACGCTGCGTGCCGGCGGCGTAGGGTGCGTGGAACGAATCCGCAATCCCATCAGGCTGGCACGCACAATTCTGGAGGAAAGCCCGCACGTGTACCTGGTCGGCGAAGGAGCGGAGCGCTTTGCGTCCGAGCACGGCATCAAGCTTTGCGACAACCAGGAACTGGTGGTCCCTCGGGAGGTGGAGCGGCTGAAGGAATCGCAGTCCACGTCAACGATGATCGAGGAGATGTTTGCTGCTCCGCAGACCTCGCACGATACAGTCGGCGCTGTGGCACTCGACATCCGCGGCAACCTGGCTGCCGCTACCTCGACCGGAGGGACCTTGAGTAAGGCGCCTGGCCGGGTGGGCGACTCTTCACTGATCGGCTGTGGCTGTTATGCCGATAACGAAAGCGCTGCCGTGTCGGCCACCGGCTGGGGCGAGCCGATCATGAAGCTGGTGCTGGGCAAGTGGGCGGTGGACCGGGTCGGTGAAGGCATTGAGCCGCAGCGGGCGGCGGAAATGGCAGTAGAACGCCTCAAGGCACGTCTGGAAGGGCACGGTGGGCTGATCCTGCTCGACCAACACGGCCACTGCGGAATTGCCCATAACACCCCGCGCATGGCTTGGGGAGTGAAGACCGCACCAGATGGGGCCGCCGCCGGGATCATTCGAGACCAAGGTGCGCCGGGAGCTTAACCCTACCGGCTGCTCCCGGGGGAACGTCACTCGCAACTTGCATGCCTTGCTGCTCCTGTTATAAAACTTGCCGACTCTTGACCTACAAGTTGGCCGTCCCGGATTTTCTCACGCAGGTGGTTGAGAGTAGAAGTTGTGCCTTGGAGCGGAGAATATGAAACCCATCGCAAGGCTCCTTTCCCTGCTATGGCTCGTCGTCCTCGGTTCGGCGATTGCGCTGGCGCAGTCGGTGGCCACTGCCGAGTTGCACGTCACGGTCAAGGACCCCAATGGCGGGCTGGTGACTAAAGCCACGGTCACTGTGCGCGACGAGGCCAGGAACTTCCAGCGGATGGTGAAGGACTCCGACGACGGCGAGTACCAGTTGCTGCTGTTGCCGCCGGGACTGTACACCGTCACCATCGATGCACCGGGATTCGCCCGGCTGATTGCCAAGGACGTGAAGGTCACCGTGGGACAGCGCGCTGAGCTTCCTGTGGATCTGAAACTTGCGGGCGCTACCGCAGAGGTGACGGTCAGCGGGGCGGCGGAAATCATAGAGACCCAGCGGACTTCCTCGACGACCACCATCGAACAGACGCGCATCGACAACCTGCCTATCAATGGCCGCAACTACATCAATTTCGCTTTGACCAACTCGCAGCTGGCGCGCGACACCGCGCCTTCCATCGGCGCCGCTCCCACTTCCGGGTTGAACTTCGGCGGGCAGCGCGCGCGCTCCAACCTGGTCAATGTTGATGGCATGGATGCGGTGGACAATTCCGTAAACGGCATCCGCTCGACCGTCTCGCAGGAAGCGGTGCAGGAGTTCCAGATCATCACCAACGGCTACGCGGCTGAGTATGGGCGCGCCTCCGGCGGGGTGGTGAACATCATCACGCGCTCCGGCTCCAACGATTTTCACGGCACCGCTTTTGCCTACCTACGGCACCGCGACATCCAGGCCGACAACCCCTTTTCCACGGTACCCAATCCCGCCTACACCCGAGTGCAAACCGGGTTCACTCTGAGCGGGCCCATCAAGAAGGACAAGACGTTCTGGTTCTTCTCCTACGAGACCACGCGGCGGCAGGAGACGGGCTTCTCGACCATCGGGGCGAACAACTTCGACCTGGTGCCCTTCGACTCAGGCACCATCGGGTTGCCGTTCGGCACGGTGCTGCTGACGCAAGCGCAGATCGACTTCGTGAGCGCCAATCCTGCCAACCCCAACACGCCGACTTACGTAGCGCTGGCCGGACGATCATCCGGCGCTGCCCTGGATGGTGCCTGGCCGGCAGCCTTGGGGGGAGCACCTGCATTCGCCACGACCGGGGCGCCTCTGCCCGGCTCATTCGTGGCGCTGAATTCGCTGCGGGGCAACTATCCCATCTCCGAGGGCACTTCCCTGATTGGCGCGCGCCTGGACCATCGCTTCAACAACAGCCATAGCGGCATGCTGCGCGTGAACGTCAGCCCCAGCACAGTGACCGGCATCCAGGTAAACGCGCAGAACCAGAACTTTGGCCAGAATGCCTTCTCGCGGACATCGGTGCAGACCTATCGCGACATCAACGGCACCGCCCAGCACACCTGGACGATTGGTGACAACAAGATCAACGAACTGCGCTACCAGTACGCGCGCCGCGGGCTGCTCTATACCTTTTCCCAGATGGGCGATACGGCCGGCGACAGCAATAGTCTGCCGGACGGCAGCCAGGTGGCCATCAACATCCCCGGCTATGCCTTCCTCGGCCGCGAGCCGTTCTCCTTCGTGGATCGAGTAGAGCAGCGCCATCAGTTCACCGATAACTTCTCCTGGCAGGTTGGAAAGCACAACATCAAGTTCGGAGGCGACTTCAACTACATACCGCTGGAGGCGGATTTCACGGTTAACTTCGGAGCGCTACACAACTTTGGCGTGCTGCCGGCGGCCAGCATTGATCCCGACGGTCCGGGCCCGGGCAGTTTTGCCGGGTACCCGAGTTTCTCGCCGGTGCAGGCCTATGGTCTGGGCATTCCACAATCTTTCGTGCAGGGCATCGGCAATCCGCACGACGCCTTCAAGAACAAGATCCTTGGGTTTTTCATCCAGGACTCGTGGCGCATCGCCTCCAACGTGACGCTGAATTACGGCGTCCGCTATGACGTGGAGTTCACGCCGGAATTCGCGGCGATCAACGCCCTGTCACAGGCCGCGGAAAGTGCACTGGGGATCACGCAGGGAATCCCGCGGGACACCAATAACATCGCCCCGCGCGTGGGTCTGGCCTGGGATCCCTTCAATGACGGCAAGACAGTGGTGCGCGCCTCCTACGGGATCTTTTACGACCACCCGCTGCTGGCGCTGGCGTTCGATTCCGACGTAGCCGATGGAACCCAGGCGCCGCAACTCATTCTTTTCGGTGGTGCGCCATGCACCGCGGCCAGTTCCGCCAGCCCACTGAATTTGAATGCGACCAACGTCTTCCAGGGTCTGGTCAATAATGCCAACTGCGTCGGCCCATTTGCCACGGGCATGGGATATCTGCCGGGCGAGCAGCGCTTCAACGCCTTTGAGCCCAATTCCGTGTTCGTAAACCAGAACTACCTGGCTGCCGGTCTGCCCCTGATCCTGCAACCGTTCGGTTTCCCCACCGCGCAAAACTTCGAGTATGCCTATTCCCACCAGGCGAACCTGACCATCGAGCGCGACCTGGGTCGCGACTTCGCCCTGAGTCTCGCCTACAACTTCAACGGCGGCCGGCACCTGAACCGTCCGATCAACGTCAACCCGGTAGATTCGGAAGCGCTGGTAGTGAACTGGGAGCGCGCGGTGGCGGCAGGTGCGGCAGCTCCGACTTCCAACCCGCTGACCGGCATCGGTGCAGCGAACCCCTGCGGCGTTGGCCCGCTCGGTCCGTTCATCCTGCCGGCGGTGGTCAGTTTCTTCCGGCCGTCTGGCCTCAACCCTTCGCTGGCGCCCCTTTTTGCTGCATGTAACCCGGTTATCGCTGCGGTTTCGTCGGAATTCGGTCTGGGGGTCGGGGTTGATGTTCCCTTCAGCGACATGGTGGCCAACTTCGGCAACGGCAGCTCGGTTTACCACGGCTTCACCGCCAACCTGCGTAAACGCTTCCGTAACCATTACGAATTCCTGGCGTCGTACACGTGGTCGCACGCTATCGATGACTCCACTGACCTGCAATCGCTGTTGTCACCGCAGGACAGCCGTCGTCCCGACTTGGAGCGCGCCAACTCGACGTTCGATCAGCGGCACCGCTTCGTATTCAGCGCCGTGTACCAGAGCGGCAAACTATCGGGCGAGGGCTTCTGGAGCAGGTTTTTCAGTGACTGGACGGTGGCCCCCATCATTGAGGTAAGTTCGGGGCGGCCCTTCGCTATCCTGACGGGTGCCGACCGGAACTTCGATTTCGGCCCTAACACCGATCGCCCGTTAGCAGTGGCCCCGGGCACCGTTAACATTTGCGGCGACAGCGCCGTTCCTTCTGTCTTCTCCCCCGCCGGCGCCTTTATCCCCGCCTGTTTCGTCGACGGGGTGTTCGACGGCGTGGCCAGCGCGCCGCTAGTGGGCAACGTGCCGCGCAATGCCGGCATACGACCGACCACCGTCTTCACTGACTTGCGCATCGCCCGCCGCCTGCACCTCACCGAGCGCGTGGGGCTGGACCTGATTGCCGACATGTTCAACATCGTCAACCGCTTCAACGTGGCTGATGTCAATGTCCTGTTCACCCAGGCGGGAGTGCCAACCTCGGCCTTTGATCCGCGGCAATTTCAATTTGCCTTGAAGCTGTCGTGGTGATCACCTTTTGCAGGTTGAGAAGAGCCAGCTATCCGCCGACGTCGAGAATTCTGAGCTGGGCGGGGCTTAACCCGAGCGTTCGCAGGTGCTTAGGACGATGAGATTACATTAATCAAATAGTAAATCGACCTTCGGTCAGGTTGCCCCCTCTAATATCAGAGTAGTAGGATTCGAGCAAGATCGGCAGTTCAAAGCAGGAGTGACCCGCGCGGTAACCGACAGATCTATGCGAATGCGCAAGTCGCAATTATGGCTGCCGATAAGCCTTCTGGCCCTTCTGGCAGTGTCCTGCGGAAGGGGCGACAAACAACGGGCCACGGTCGCTCCTCCGATGCGCGCCGGCGCGCCTACAATCGGCCAGCCTGAGCCGGCGCCAGCGCCCAAGATCCAAGAGAAGGCCGCTCCAAAGCCCGACCCCGTCGAAGACCTGCTGGCCAAGGTGGAAGCGGAATATCAGTTGGGGCAGGCCAACTACGCCGCCGGGCACCTAGAGGCTGCCAAAGGCAACTTCGACCGGGCGGTGGATATGTTGCTGCAGGGGCCCACCGATGTCCGCTCTGACGAGCGCCTGCAGCAGGAATTCGACAAGATCATCGAGGGTGTCCACAACCTCGAGATGACGGCGCTGAAGGAAGGTGACGGCTTCACCGAGCAGAAGCCGGAACCGGCGCCCATTGACGAGGCCGCCGACGTCACTTTTCCGGTGGATCCTGCGGTAAAGGCCAAGGCTGAAGAGGAGGTCAAGCAGACTCGCTCCGACTTACCGCTGGTGCTCAACGACGAGGTGGCCAGCTTCATCAGCTATTTTTCCAACCGCGGCCGGGGAACACTGGAGCGTGCCTTGACCCGTTCGGCGCGCTACCGAGACATGATCGTGCGGGTCCTGAAAGAAGAGGGCGTGCCCCAGGATTTGATTTATTTGGCGCAGGCAGAGTCGGGCTTCCATCCTTTGGCGCTGTCGCGCGCCGGTGCCCGCGGCATGTGGCAGTTCATGGCCAGCCGCGCCAACATGTACGGCTTGGACCGCAACTGGTGGGTGGACGAGCGACAAGACCCGGAGAGGGCCACGCGCGCCGCCGCCCGCCACCTGAAAGACCTTTATCACCAGTTCGGTGATTGGTACCTGGCCATGGCCGCGTACAACTCCGGCCCGGGAACGGTGCAAAACGCGGTGCAACGAACGGGATACGCCGACTTCTGGCAGCTCTACCGGCGGGGCGTGTTGCCGCGGGAAACGCGCAATTACGTGCCCATCATCATCGCCGTCACCATCATGAACAAGAATCCCGGGAAGTATGGGCTCGATCACATCGAACTCGACCCGGCGCCCGCGGTCGATAAGGTGATGGTGAACTATCCGGTGGATTTGCGACTGGTGGCGGAATGCGTGGACGCCTCGGTGAGCACTTTGCAGGAACTGAATCCCAGTCTGCTGCGCATGACTACACCCAAAGAGGGCGAGTTCGAATTGCGCCTGCCCGGCGGGACTAAAGAACAATTCCTCACTAATATTGCGGCCATCCCACAGGACAAGCGCGTCTGGTGGCGCTTCCACCGGGTGATCTCCGGCGATACTTTGAGCGCGATTGCGCGCAAGTACAAGACCACGACTGCCGCCATCGCCGAAGTCAATGATCTGGCGTCGGAAGAACTCAGAAGCGACAGCAAGCTGATCATCCCGGTAACGCCTGGTCGCGGTACAGGAGTTGGCCTGGCCTATTCGCGCAAGGTCACCCGTTACAAGGTGCGCAAGGGCGACACCGTGCTCTCGGTGGCGGACGATTTCGGTGTCCCTCCCGAACTGCTGCGCAAGTGGAACCGGCTGAAAGGAAACCACCTGCGCCGCGGCCGCGTCCTGCTGATTCGCCGGCCAGTAGCACCAGATGCCGTTGCCGAGGTCTCGGACCGTGTCCTGCGTTCTTCGATTAAGTCGAACAAAAAGAGCAGCTTGCGGGGGGACGGCAGCGCCCGCACCCACACTGTCCAGCAGGGCGACACCCTGTACAGCATCGCCGTGGCTTACAAGACTACAGTGGCGGCGCTGCAGCGCGACAACAAGAACACCTCCAGCAACATTCGGCCCGGCGATGTGCTTGTAATCCGGTCTGGGCGCTGACACCGCTGCGCCGACCCCCGCCTTTCCTGCTGCTGTTGACACACGCGTGACCCTTGCTATAATCCGCGCCTGTTTGTAACTATGTGTTTTCATCCCGCGGGCCCGCCCAAATCATCAGGAGGAGACATGACGCTCGACGACGAGACCCTCTACGGACGTAATGACGACGATATGGAAGATTATGGCGACACGAATTACGGCGAGGAGGACTACGAGGAAGAAGAAGAGGAGGAGGAAGAGGCTGCAGGGGCCACCTCGGCGGGCGGAGTCGGCACGGGTGCGCCGCCGGTGACGCCGCCCGCTCCACGTCCCGCCGCGCCCAAGCGCCGTGCGCCCAAGAAGGCTGCCGCAAAAAAGGGAGGCAAAAAAGCAGGACGGAAGGCCGCACGCAAAAAGGCCGTCAAAAAGCCCGCCCGCAAAAAAGCTGCGCGCCGTGGCGGTGCGGCGCGGCGTAAGACCTCGGCCCGCAAGCGGGGCACAGGCAAGCAGCGCGCCAAGAGGGGCCGGCGCCGCTAACTGCAAGAGCAGGAGCTGGTCTACCGCTTCGTGCTGCGCGATTTTCCGTCAGGGGAGCCGCGGTAAGACACAGCGGCTCCCTTTTCTGTCCGCCCCCGGCCCTACTTCCGGCTCTGCACTGCCGCCAGGCAGCGGCTATAGAGCTCGAGCAGGTGGGTAGCGTAGTCTTCCGCTTTGCTCACCGTGCCACCCTGGAATCCGGCTCCCGGCAGGCCGGTTTTTCCATAGCCAGTGGTCACGGCGATGAATTTCATCATGTCCAGGGCGATCTCTTCATCGCGATGAGCACCCAGCGAAATAGTGGCCGCTTCATTCATGAATGCCTCCCGATGAACCTCGAACTTTCAGACGCGTGGCTGGGTTCGGGCGGACGGTTGAAATGTGCGCAGTCCTATGCCAAGCGATGTACAGGTCATACGGATCGCCGCCAAATTCTGCAGACGAGCCGCCTCAGGTCTCGATGGCTACGTGGCAGACGCGGCCCACAATGTAATCAGCGAAAGTCTTGCCCTCATCGATGGAAATGAGGTCCACAGGGTACGAGGGATTCTCCGGCCGCAGCACCAGGTTGTTGCCCGACAATTCCACATACTTGATGGTACAGCTGCCGTTCTTGCGCACCGCATACATGCTGCGTTCGCCGCGGCGATAGGGCTTGAGCGAGTTGTAGTGGCGATCGATGAGCACAGTGGCCCCGGGAAGAAGGCGGGGGTACATGCTCATGCCGTCGCGGGCGTCCACCTTGACCAGCACGAAGCGCCGCCAGTCATCGCGCGGGCTGGCAGGCTCGGCGCGAAGCCGCCGCAGGAAGCTCTTCTTGAACTTGAGCATGTCCTTGACGTTTTCGCTGATGATGATGGGCTCACCGGCGGCCACGCTTCCCTCCACCAATACGACGTTCTCAAACTCATCCTCCGAAGGGGGGAGGATACTGGCGCGCTTGTTGACCTCCTCCGGGGCCAGGAGGTCCAACACCGAGAGGTGTTGCACCGCCAGCACCTTGTCCATGCCCGTCAGGCTGAGCGCGCGCTTGCGGTTTAGAAAGTTGGAGATGTGGGCCTGCTGGAACCCGGTCTGTTGTGCCAACTTAAGGCCGGTGAGCTGGCCCGCCTCGATGCGCTTCCACAGCTCCTTGCGCAGGTTTTCCTGAAGGGTTTTGAATTTCATGGCGCAAATTATAACAACTCGCTATAGTGCAAACAACCTAAATAACGAATGGAGAACAAAGTTCTTGACACGAGATATTCACAGGGGCTATACGGTAGTTAGAGATTATAGCTAGATAATCTGCTCTTTGACGTGAGGTCCGATGTCCGAGCACCCCGTCCCGTCCACGGACAAAATCCCCCATTCCGCCGCGTGTGGTGACAAAATCTTCCTCGAATTCCGCCGCAAGGTGCGCGATTGCGAACTGCTTTCCGCCTCCCTCGAGCGCCTGCTGCTGGAGGTGCGCTTCACCGGCCGGCTCAGCGTGGTGGTACAGAACGGCCGGGTGCTGAAGTCCGGCTACGAAGAGGGCTACTTCAGCCGCAGGAAGGAGGCAAGACTGCTTTTTTGAAGCACCTGGCTAGCGCAGTTTCGGTAGTAGAACCGAGTTTCTACGCAACTAAATAGCTAAAGCAGGTCGTCGTAACACAAACGAGCCCTGTGCCGGAAGTCCCCCGGTGCGGGGCTTTTTTTGGAGTGGTTCCGGCGCAGCGGTGGAAACGAGGAGCGCGATCATGCAGTCAACTTGCGATCAGCAGTACCTGCGACTGGAACTGAAATACTGCGAAGGCTGTGGTGGGCTCTGGCTTCGACCCACCGGCTCGATCATTCCCTACTGTCTGGCTTGCGACCGGAGGCTAGCCGAGTTGGCCCCGGCGCGTCACCCAGTCTCGGTGCAGCGGAGGCCGATGTGAGAGGACCGCTCACTGCCCCTGCCGCTTGCGACGCGGGCGATGCTTCCGGCTCGCCCGACTTGGGCATCTTTCGCGACCGCACCTGCGGCCTATTGCGCCGCTACGCCATCATTTCGCTCGAAGTCGGCCGACTGCCGTCGCTGCTTGGACGCGAGCTGATCCGCTCGCGCAATGACACCCGCGTGCCGAGCTTTGAGGACGCAGTCATCTTCGTACACGACGTGGAGCGCTGCCTGAAGCTGCTCGACCCGTGGCATCGCAGGCTGATTGCGTGCATGGTGTTTCAAAATTACTCGCAGCACGAGGCGGCGCGCGTGCTGCACTGCTCGCCGCGCACGGTGCGCAACCGCTTCCCAGAGGCGGTGGACGAACTCACCCGCCTGTTTGTAGAGCGCGGGCTGCTGCGGTTTCTGGTGGTGGCGCCCTCGGCGCACGACGTTCCGGAAAGTTGTCAAGAGGGAGAAAACGAGGAAAACTCCGCAAGTGAATGGGAGGAAAGCGAATATATTTTTTGAAAACCTTTCCGCTTTACCCTATTCGATGTGATATAATAGAATTAGAAGCAAGACAACAGGAAGTTTAAAGTTTGTGGCGCGGCGCGACCGCGCCTTTCGCTTTTCTATGCCGAAACCAGCGACCCGGAAGCCGACTGGCAATACCCCGCCGGCAGTGCGGGCAAACGGAGCTGGGTGGCAGCCCGCACCTCCTGCCGATGTTACTGCCGCCGGCAGCCCGCTGGCACGCGCGGCCTCCGCCGTCGAGCAAGCTGCACCCGAGATCGTCAAAGCATTGATCGAGGAGGCCAAGCAGGGCAGCTATTTGCATGCCAAGTTTTTGTTCGACTTCGCCGGGCTGTCGCCGCCACCAATTGAAACGGTGGAAGATTCGCTGGCCACGAGGCTGCTGCGCATGCTGGAGATTGAGGAATGCCAAGCGCACCTCCAGGAACCGCCGCGCGACATCAACCGCGAATAAGTCCGCGCGGTCAGTACTCGCGACCAGTTACTCAGTGACGCGAGTAATGCGGCGCACCGTCCTAGCTGCATCGTAGGGTAGAATTACCTGATTCTCACCCGAGGGGCTGGCGCGTACCAGGCCACCCGCTGCGAGTTCGACTGATGGACATGACATGGCTCACCGGCCGGATCGCGGTGGGCGGCGGAATCTGGACGGACGCCAAGATGGCCGAAGTGGCCAGGGCCGGCATCACCCACATCATCGATATGCAGGTGGAGTTCGATGATACGCCGCTGGCCGATTCCTACGGCATCGATGTCCTGTGGAACCCGGTGGATGATGACTTCCAGCCCAAGCCCCCGGAGGTCTTTCAGGCCGGCGTAGACTTTGCCCTGGCTGCGCTGGAGCGGGCCGACACCAAGCTGTTTATCCACTGTGCTGCCGGGGTGCACCGCGCCCCCATGATGGCGCTGGCGCTGCTGTGCGTGCTGGGCTGGACCCTGGACGATGCCATGGCGCTGATCGAATCGCGCCGGCCGGTAGTTGACTTCGCCGATGTGTACGTGCGCAGCGTGCGTAATTTTCTGCGCGTGTGTGCCGAGGCGGCGAAGCGCTGACCGGCTGTCGCACTCATTCAGATTTAGCCGAAGCTGCATGAACTCCGACTCGAGGCGTTCGAAGCTGCGCCTCGCACCCTAGTTTCTCGACATTTGATCGCCGCCCATACCCGAGAGCACGCGAGCTGACGGGTCGAGGGCGATCTATCGCGCAACCTACGCGGAGCACGATGAGACTACGCACTGCTGTCCTGAGCCGCCGCCAAGGGCGGCTTTTTTGCTGCCTAATTTCGGTCATGCTGGTCGTGAACCTGGCGCATGCCGTCCCGGTCTGCACGGTCAGCGACATTGTGTACCGCGGCGACGGCACGCCCGCACAGGGCACATTGGTGATTTCGTGGCCGGCTTTCACGAGTGCCGAGAACAAAGCGGTGGCCGCAGGTTCCATGAGCGTCGCCATCGGTGCAGGCGGCGCGGTCACGTTGGCCCTGGTGCCCAACGAGGGCGGCGACCCGGCCAACACCTATTACAAAGTGGTGTACAAGCTGAACGACGGGTCAACCTCGATCGAGTACTGGTCAGTGCCCAACGTGATTGCGACCACGATTTCCGCGATCCGCTCGAAGATCGTCCCCGCCAACGTGGCCATGCAAGTGGCCTCCAGACAATATGTGGACACGGCCATTGCCGGCAACATCGGCAACGCGGTGAAGATCCATGGCCGGGACATCGATCCCGCGGCCCCAACGGCCAGTGGTGACAAGCTGGTATGGAACACTGCTGCAGCCCGCTTCAAGACACAATCCAATCCGTGGATCGATGTGCGCGACTACGGCGCCGATTGCAACTTCAATACCTCTTCGGACACTGCTCTGGCCGACGCCCTGGCGGCGGCTACTAATGG
>DASYTX010000184.1:0-3777 GCA_036001865.1 Terriglobales bacterium | reverse complement strand
CCGGCAAGACCGGCGTACACGTCTATACCCGCGCAAGGGTGGCGATCCTATCGACTGGCGATGAGGTGGTGGACGTTGCCGCGCAGCCCGGTCCCAATCAGATCCGCAACTCCAACAGCTATTCGCTGGCGGCGCAGGTGCTCGCGGCCGGCGGGGAGCCGGTGCAGTTGCCGATTGCCCGAGACGATGCGGTGGTCCTGCGGCACCTCATCCAGCAGGGACTGGCCACCGACCTACTCGTGCTGACCGGCGGCGTCTCCATGGGGAAGTACGACCTGGTGGAACAGGTGCTGGAGCAGTTGCAGGCCGAGTTCTTTTTCACCGGAGCACTGATTCAGCCCGGCCGGCCGGTGGTGTTTGGCCGGGCCGCGCGCGAAGTGGGGGCCGAGCCAACGTACTTCTTCGGCCTGCCGGGAAACCCGGTCTCAACCATGGTGACGTTCGAACTTTTCGTTCGCCCGGTGCTTGATGGGCTCTCCGGCGCCGTGCCGGGCAAGCTGCAGTTTGTGCAGGCGCGACTGAAGACCGAGGTCAGGACCAAGACGGGGCTGACGCGGTTCTTGCCCGCGGTGCTCACAGGTGAACTGGAGCAGACGGAGGTCGAGCTGGTGCGGTGGCAGGGCTCGGGGGACATCGCCGCCGCGGCGCGGGCCAATTGCTACATCGTTGTTCCGCCGGACCGGGAGCGGCTGGGGGCGGGGGAACTGGTGAACATTCTGTTGCGGTGATGCGGCCAAGTGCCGTCCCTGACGGGACTCCTCTCGACTGCACAGCGTTCCCACCACTGACGTGGTGGTCTAATGAATGCCGTCCCTGCGGGACTGGTAAGGCTTTGGTGCCGGCAGCAGGAGCCTCATTTCGGTCGCATAAGAAACTGTCGTACGCCGGACGAAGGCGCTGAATGCTGCCTGTGCAGCCCATGGTGCTAACATTCCAGCAACGAGGCAATGGCCAAAAGCCCCAGAGACAAGCTATCCCACTATGACCGTCGCGGACGCGCCAGCATGGTGGACGTCTCCGCCAAAGCGGCTACGCGGCGCACTGCTGAGGCCAGTGCGTTTGTCGCGCTCTCGCCAAAGGTGCTGAAGGCACTGCCCGACAATCCCAAGGGCAATCCGCTGGAGATTGCGCGATTTGCGGGAATTGCCGCCGCCAAGCGCACTCCCGAACTGATCCCCATGTGTCACAACGTGCCGCTGGCACACGTTGATGTGCACACCGAGCTATGCCAGAATGGCGTGGCGATCACATCGCGCGCTACGACCACCGCGGTAACGGGCGTCGAGATGGAGGCGCTGGTGGCAGCCAGCGTGGCCGCCCTGACGATCTACGACATGTGCAAAGCGCTGGACAAGGGCATCGAGATCCGCGAGATCGTGCTCCAGCGGAAGACCGGCGGCAAGTCCGGCGATTATCGGCGGAAGTCCAGGAAGTAGATGGCTGGGAACGTCAAAGTACTAGTGGTCGATGACAACCCGATGATCCGGGAGCTTCTGCGGCAGGCACTCGCGCCGCTGGCGCAGGTCACCACCGCCGGCGACAGCGCAGACGCCCTGCTGAAGGCCATCGATGACCCGCCAGACCTGGTGATCGCCGACTATACGTTGCCCGGCACCGATGGTCGGCAGCTATTCGAGAGGCTGAAGGGACGCGCTGCCACCGCCGGGGCGTCGGTCATCCTGATGGCGAGCAAGGCCGATATCCAGGAAAAACTTCGCGCGCTGGAAGACCGGTTGGAAGACTTCCTGGAGAAGCCCTTCCTGGTGAAGGAAGCGGTGGCGCGAGTCAAAAAGATCATCGACAAGCTGGCGCTGGAGAAGATGGCGCGCGAGGCTCCGGCGGACGGGCGCCTGCGCGGCAGCTTGTCGCAGATGAACGTGGTGGACCTGCTGCAGTCGCTCGAGCTGGGACGCAAGACGTGCGCGCTCACGCTTTCCAGCAACGGGGAGCGCTGCCAGGTGTTCTTTACCGAGGGCCAGATCAACCACGCGGTGTACGGCCACTTGCGCGGCGACGAAGCGGTTTTCAAGGTACTCTGCTGGCCTGACGGAACGTTCCAGATCGACTTCAAGGGTCGCAGCTCCGAGCGCACCACCACACGCTCCACTCAGGGCTTGCTGATGGAAGGCCTGCGGCTGCTCGATGAAGCCAATCGTGACGCGGCAGAGAATGTGCTGGAAATTTGAGAAGCAGCGATAAGCTAGGCGATTAGCATTTAGCCCCTGCAGAGTGATTGTTTTGCAGGGCTGCGGGATAGATTTCTCGTCAATAGTGCGATTTGTTTTTTTGTTTGCGCGCTTCGGCCTCCGGCCTGCGCGCATGCCTTCGGCAGAGAGGAACAACTCTGGTGATCCCCGTTTCCCGGGACTTACGTCCCGGGCTACATTCTTCCGGCCCTTCGGGCCTGGGCCGCGGCCGGGCTCCAAGGGACAGGCCTTGCTCCGCATTGCGTACCCGGCGCTAAAGAAGCCCCTTCACGGCTTGCTGATGGCATATTGCTTATTGCTGCCTCACCCATGACGGCCGCTGTGCTCACGGTCAGCGACTCCGCCGCCCGCAAGCTCCGCGCC
Organism: Terriglobales bacterium; assembly: GCA_036001865.1. Classification (GTDB taxonomy): domain Bacteria; phylum Acidobacteriota; class Terriglobia; order Terriglobales; family Acidobacteriaceae; genus DASYTX01. The sequence continues at coordinate 1,207 of DASYTX010000184.1, read as the reverse complement.
GACGCTTCCGGACCAGCGGTGGCGGCGGCGCTTGAGGAAAAAGGCTTCAAAGTGGTCGCCAGCGAGATCGTGGCCGACGAACAGGGTGATATCGAGCAAGCAATTGTGCGGCTGGCATCGAAAGTAGACCTAGTTGTGACCACGGGAGGCACGGGCGTGGCGGAGCGTGACGTCACGCCGGAAGCCACGCGCGCTGTCTGCGACCGCCTGGTGGAAGGCGTGGCCGAGCGCATGCGCGCTGAGGGCGCGCGCAATACGCCCCTGGCGGCGCTTAGCCGGGGAGTTTGCGGCATCCGCCACAAGACCCTGGTGCTGAACCTGCCCGGCAATCCGCGGGCCGCGACCGAGTCGCTGGCCGCGGTCGTTGATCTTCTGCCCCATGCCCTCGAGCTTCTGCGCGGCAACACCGCGCATGCCGAGAACATCCACTGAACAATTCAGCATTTGGCAATTGGCTCTTGGCATTTGGCCTTTCGGGGTGGGATGAGCTAAGGGTTAAGTGCCGAACGCCAAGGCTACCGGCCAAGAAGGGTCGCGTAGAATAGTTGTTTGGACTTCATCAAGGAAATTCTTGCCCGTTATACCGCTTGGGTGTGGGCGCTGTTGAAGCCGCTGGGGCCTTGGGGCGTGTTTGGCATCGCCTTCGTAGACTCAGCGTTTATGGGCATTCCGCTGGACCCGGTGGTCGCGAGCTACGTTTACTCCGACCGGGCGGGGTTCTTGTTGTATGCGGTGATGGCCTCAGCCGGCTCTGCTCTGGGCAGCAGCATTGTCTATCTGATCGGGCGCAAGGGTGGCGAACTGGTGCTGCGGCGGCGCATCTCGAAAGCGCGTTTTGAGCACATTCGCCACGCCTTCGAGCGGCGGGAATTCTGGGCGCTGATGTTTCCCTCGATGTTGCCGCCGCCCACCCCTTTCAAATTGTTCGTGCTCTCTGCAGGCGTGTTCGAGATGCGCTTCGGGCACTTTCTTCTCGCCATTTTCACCGGACGCATGGCGCGCTTTCTCGTGCTTTCGGCATTGACCGTGGCCTTCGGTCCGCAGATTGTCAGCATGGCTGCAACGCTGGTCCGCGAACACCTGTGGGCGACTATCGGCGCTGTGGTCGCCGTTGTCCTCAGCCTCTATCTGATCTACCGGTTGTGGAAGGAGCCGGTGGTCGAACTCGAGCACGAGATCGAGCACGAGCTGCATGAGAAGAAAAGGG
>DASYTX010000183.1:0-5270 GCA_036001865.1 Terriglobales bacterium | reverse complement strand
ACGTAAATGTCGCCGCGGGCCACGCGGTCGTACACCTGGAAGGTGCTGGCAGGATCGGCGAAACGGTATTCCCCCGCCTTGAGCGATTGCCGGCGCCCGTAATGCAACGCCAGGAAGGCGCGCCTGCTGCGGATCGCGCCTGCGCGCTGGAGTTCAGCGGCAATCTGCCGCGCCGAGAACCCCGGACGCAGCATCACGAATTTTTCGCCGCCCGGCGCCAGCGGCAGCCACAAGGCGTAGGCCAGCCACGCGGCCCCCAGGAGCAGAAGCAGCAGTAGAAGCTTGAGCGCGAGTCGCAACGGCAACAGTTTAAAGCAGGAAACAGGAGGCAGGACGTAGGAAGCAGAAGGCAGGGTTGTGGTGAAATAGGCGCATGGCAGAATTGAAAAAGCTGGGCATTCTTCTCTCCGGCCGCGGATCGAACTTCGTGGCTATTGCCAACAATGTGGATGCCGGCCGCATTCCGGCGCGTATCGCCGTGGTGATCTCGAACCGCGCCGATGCGCCTGGCCTGGAGATCGCCCGCCAGCGCGGTCTGGACGCTCGCGTCATTCCTTCCAAAGGCAAGCAACGCGAGGAGCACGACCGCGAGGTGGCGGCCGTGCTGAAGGAAAAACAGGTCGACCTGGTTTGCCTGGCTGGCTACATGCGCCTGCTCTCTCCGTGGTTCTGCCAACAGTTCTCCTACCGCATCCTTAATATCCATCCCGCGCTGCTGCCAGCGTTCCCCGGGCTGGAGGGGCAGAAGCAGGCGCTGGAACACGGCGTGAAGGTCTCCGGCTGTACCGTGCACTTCGTCGATGAGCAGCTCGACCACGGGCCCATCATCGTGCAGAGGACTGTACCCGTCTATGACAGCGATGACGAGCACACCCTGGCCGCGCGCATTCTGGAGCAGGAGCACATCGCCTACTCGGAAGCCATCAATTTTGTGCTGGAAGGGAGCTTCGAGATTGTCGGCAGGCGAGTCGTCCTAAGGACATCGTTTGTCAGGGAAGCTGCTTTCCCTCCCGCCATGTGAGGGGCGGCGGATTGTGTTGTCATGCTGAGCGAAGCGAAGCATCCCTAAGTTCTGATCTACTCTCGATTCGGGCTAATGAGAAACCGATCAGCGCGTAGGGGTCCTTCGCTACGCTCAGGACGACAAGGCTGGCGCTGAGATCGGCATCTGAGCGGAGCCGGGCAGCCCCTCAGGCATAAATTACTTTCCTCTCGCCCTTCACAATACGCCCGATCGTGTATCCCTTCTCTCCGGCGGCGTCGAGGATGGACTGTACTTTCTTGAACTTCTTGGGCGGGACCACCAGCACCATGCCAAGGCCCATATTAAAGGTACGCATCATCTCGGCTTCTTCGATGTCGCCCAGGTTGCGCAGGTGCTCGAAAACGGGCAGCACGGGCCAGGTGCCACGCTGTACCACCGCTGCCATCCCCTTAGGGATTACGCGCGGCAAGTTTTCGGTGATACCGCCGCCGGTGATGTGCGCCATGGCAGAGACCGCTTCGGCGGCGATGATCTTCTTCAGCACCGGCCAGTAGCTTTTGTGCGGGCGCATCAGCTCCGCCCCGGCCTTGTTCTTCAGTTCGTTGACGTAGGTTTCGGGCGTGTAGCCGGCCACGGAGAAGAACAGCTTGCGGGCCAGCGAGTATCCGTTGGTGTGCAGGCCGGTGGAGGGCAGGCCAATGAGCACGTCCCCCGCCTGCACCTGCTTGCCAGTGATCATGCGGTCGCGCTCCACCGCACCCACGATGAAGCCGGCCAAGTCGTATTCCCCGGCCGCGTAAAAACCGGGCATCTCCGCCGTCTCGCCCCCGATGAGGGCGCAGCCGTTCTGCTTGCAGGCATCGGCGATGCCGCCGATCACGGCTTCGGCAACCTCGGGGTCGAGCTTGCTGGTGGCCAAATAATCCATAAAGAAAAGAGGAGTTGCGCCCTGAACGGCGATGTCGTTCACGCAGTGGTTCACCAGGTCGCCGCCGACGGTCTGGTGCAGGCGCATTTCGAACGCGACCTTGAGCTTGGTGCCGACGCCATCGACGCTGGCCACCAGAACGGGATCGCGAAAGCGGCTTTTGTCGATGGCGAAGAGCCCGCTGAAGCCGCCAATTTCGCTCAGCACGCCGCGGGTGAAGGTCTTATGGGCGAGGTACTTGATGCGTTTCTTGGCGCGGGTGGCGCGCTCGAGGTCCACACCGGCGTCGGCGTAGGTCAGACCACCCGCTTTTTCCTGCTCCGCCAAGATAGTTCCTCTCCGCTGTAAGCAGCGGGAGTTGATGAAGAGCCGGTAATTGTAGCATCCGGTCGAAGCCCAACTGGCGAGTCGACGTGGATCGGGAGCGGCTCCTCACGGGTGCGAAGCCATTGATGTCGCGGCCGCAGCAGTTACCTTCTTGGGACACGTCCAAAAGTCATCTGTAAGAGGCGGAAGGAATCCGGTAATCAATAGGGAGCGGTTCTCTGCGCGCGCTCTTCGCGATCAATGGCTTCCATCTCTTCCAAGCTCTTAGGCATGCTTCGCTTGCGCCGCTGTTCCCACCATTTCTCTTGGCCACGCCGCTGGCCGGATGGGGAGTACTACCAGGTTTGTCTGCTGTGCGGCGCGGAATATAAATACGACTGGAAGGCGATGTGCCGGACGGAGCGTGTTGTGGGACACAAACCACAGCCCAGCTCAAGCGACAGTCACCCCGCTCGTGACGGCAGGACCGAGGCCCATTGGGTGCCCCGTGCTCGCCGAATCAAACTCCATCAGCAAGAGCTGCAGTTTCGCCCCAAGGGTGTCGCCGGCTGGCAGCACGGCACCATCGACAACATCAGCAGCACCGGTGTGCTTTTCCACTCCGAGCACGTACTCGCGGACAACACCGACATCGAAATGATTCTCGAGATGCCCACCGAGATCTGCGGCCAGAAGCACGCCAAAGTGCTGTGCCGCGGCATGGTGGTGCGCTCCATCGAGGCCGCCGAGCCCGGCGCCCTGCCCGCCATGGCCGCAGGGATTTGGGATTACAAGTTCCTGGACCAGAAAACACAGTAGGCAGTCGGGTGGCCTGGCCGAAGAGCGGGAAACGTCCGCCGGGAGGAACTGGCCGGGCGGTTAGGGCAAAGTGGCTGCTCGCGCCCTCTTGTCCCGAGGCCCGGAGGGCCGCAATGGAATAGCCCGGGCCGGAAGGCCCGGGAAGGCTGCGGGACAGAGAAGAAGCCCCGGAGGGGCGGCACTCAATGGGTCACTCCTATTGCAGCGTTTACCTACATCTGGTTTTCAGCACTAAGGAACGCCGACCACTGATACCGCCACCAAAACAACGGCTTTTACACCGCTACCTCGCTGGAATCGCCACGAACCACAATATGAAAGCGCTGGAAGCGGGTGGAATGCAGGACCACATACACCTTCTTATCTCCCTATCGCCCGATATGGCGGTAGCGAAGGCGGTCAACGTCCTGAAATCGAATTCCTCAAAATGGATGCGTGCGCAGGTTCGGGGCTTCGCCTGGCAAGAAGGCTATGCAGCATCCAGCGTCAGCGTGTCCGCTTTGGAAGATGTAGCCGAGTATATCCGCAACCAAGAGCAGCATCACCGTAAGCGCGATTTCGCGCAGGAGTACATTGCGCTCTTGAAAAAACACGGGATTGTCTATGACCCGAGGTGGGTCCTCGGCTAACCGTGTCGCCCCTCCGGGGCTCCGTCCTTCTCTCTGCTTTCCCAGGCCTTCCGGCCTGGGCTATTCCGTCTCGGCCCTGACGGGCCTTGTGAACAGAACGGGGAAAAGACATTGGTTCCGCATCCGCAAGGCCAACACATCTAGAAAGCAAGAAATGGTGGGTAGCAGCGATGTGCAGACGCGTTTCTGATCTTCAGAGGATGTAGCGGGAGAGGTCCTGGTCCTTGACGATGTCGGCCAGCATCTTGCGCACGTAGTCGGCGTCGACCGTAATTTCCTTCTTCTTCATCTCGGGGGCCTCGAAGCTGATCTCGTCGAGCACGCGCTCCATGATGGTATGCAGGCGGCGCGCGCCGATGTTCTCCGTACCCTCGTTCACGCGGGCGGCGAAGTGCGCGACCTCGTCCAGCGCCTCGCGCGTGAACTCCAGCTTCACGCCCTCGGTTTCGAGCAGCGCGGTGTATTGCTTCACCAGCGACGACTTGGGCTCGGTGAGGATCCTGATGAAGTCTTGTACGCTGAGCGAGTGCAGCTCCACGCGGATAGGGAAGCGCCCCTGCAGCTCGGGGATCAGGTCACTGGGCTTAGACACGTGGAATGCGCCCGCGGCGATGAACAGGATGTGGTCGGTGCGCACCATGCCGTAGCGGGTGTTGACGGTAGTTCCTTCAACGATGGGCAGGATGTCGCGCTGCACGCCCTCGCGCGATACGTCCGGGCCATGCCCAGTCTCGCGACCGGCGATCTTATCGATCTCGTCCAGAAAGATGATCCCCGACTGCTCGACGCGCTGCACGGCAATGCGCTGCACCTGGTCCATATCCACCAGGCGCTGCTCCTCTTCCTGGATCAGATACTCGATGGCCTCGCTGACCTTTGCCTTCCGCTTCTTGGTGCGCTGGCCGAAGATATTGGGCAGCATGTCTTTGACATTGATGTCCATCTCCTCCACGCCCTGGCTGGAGATGATCTCGAACGCGGGAAATGACTTCTCCCGGACCTCCAGCTCGACAATGCGGTCGTCGAGCTTGCCCTCGCGCAGTTGCTGGCGCAGCTTTTCGCGGGTGCGGGAATAGGATTCCGGCGCTCCCTCGATGAAACCGGCGGGCTCGCCCGTGACGCGGTGGGGCGCGGCCGCGGGCAGCAGCAGGTCGAGCAGGCGCTCCTCGGCGTTGAGTTCCGCCTTGTCGGAGATGTCCTCGAGCTTCTCCTCGCGCACCATGTCGATGCCGATCTCCACCAGGTCGCGCACCATGGACTCGACATCGCGACCGACGTAGCCGACCTCGGTGAACTTCGACGCCTCGACCTTCAGGAAGGGAGAATTGGCCAGCTTGGCCAGGCGGCGCGCGATTTCGGTTTTGCCTACGCCCGTGGGCCCAATCATGATGATGTTCTTGGGCATGATCTCTTCCGCCAAGTCTGGCGGGAGCTTCTGCCGGCGCATGCGGTTGCGCAGGGCGATGGCCACGGAGCGCTTGGCATCCTTCTGGCCGACCACGTACTTGTCCAGCTCCGACACGATCTCGCGTGGCGTGAGTTCGTCCAGCAGTACCTGTTCTTCTTCTGCGGTTCCGGGGAGATAAATGGCCATAAAAACCAG
>DASYTX010000182.1:0-6949 GCA_036001865.1 Terriglobales bacterium | reverse complement strand
TTTGCCGCAACAAATTCTTGCGCCAGTTGATCTCGCCCTCGTCCTCGATCCCTTTGGGAGGGAAGCCGTCCACAACGCCCAGGACACCCCGCCCCTGTTCCGTTTCAGCGAGAATCACCTCGGTTGGATTGGCTGTTGCGCAGAAAATGCGGCATACCTCCGGCACCATTTTGACGGTGTTCAACACGTTCAGCGGATAGAAGCCGTCCCCCAGGAAAATGATGAAGCAATGGCCGGCAGCAAGGGTCTTGGCGTTGTTCCGGGCAAGTTCGACCATGGCGGGATCAGTGCCCGACCATCGCACCAGGCATTTGCCGGAGGCTTCGCAAAAGGCCAGGCCAAACTTGATGCCCGGCACGGTGGCAACCAGCGCTTCGTGGAGGTCCTCGACGGACTTGATGAAGTGTGTCTGCCCAAGAATGAAGTTGGTCGCTTCCGGCTTATCGATTTTCACCGTGATGAGTTGCATATCGAACTGCTCCTTTCCGGGTTTGGCTTGAATGGACAGGAAATTCAACGGCCTGAGTGCAAGTATCGGAGCCGTTGGCCCATCCGGCAAGCGCCGGTTCCCGTTTGCGAAACCTGGTTTTTTGTGGAGCGGCTTGCGGACACCGTCACAGGCCCCGCGCGCCGTACATCGTCATCTCCCACTCGCCCGATGCTTCATCGTGGCGCAGGATGTACGTGCTGCCGTCATCCCCCTGCACCTTGAAGTACCGGTGGTCCGGCGCAAGCCAACGGTCGAGAATGGCCTTCACCTCGATGCGATGCTCGCCGAGATAGAAGGCGCGCGGCTCTTGTTCGCCGCGGTAGCCGGCATAGCACTCCACACGAATCCCCATCGCTTCATAATATACGCACATCGTTTTAAGCTGCATTAAGCCTCGGCCAGCGTGCAAAGCCATGCCCACAGTAGGTTCGGATTCGCGTTTGCGGCGCTGGCCTTGCTCAGCGTGGCCAGCAGCATCATGAGCGATTCACGTTCCATTGCCGCCCCCGCAGCGTCCGCAGCGAGCCAGACGACGGAACTGGCCGCATTGACCGAGCGATTGCAGGCCCACGTTCGCAAGCTCGCGGGCGAGATCGGCGAACGCAATGTGTTCCACCCCCAGGCGCTGCGCGCTGCGGCGGACTACCTGCGCGCGCAATGGGCGTTACAGGGCCATCAGGTCGTGTCCCAGAGCTACGAGGCGTACGGTGTGCGCAGCGAGAACCTCGAGGTCACGCTGCCCGGCACGCGGCGGCCGGGGGAGATCATCGTGATCGGGGCGCACTACGACTCGGTCAGCGGCAGCCCTGGCGCCAACGACAACGCCAGCGGCGTGGCCGCACTGCTGGAACTCAGCCGGGCGCTGGCGCGGGCCAAGCCTATGGAATTGGCCCGCACCATCCGCTTCGTCGCCTTCGTGAATGAAGAGTCGCCGTTCTTCGACCGCGGCGAGATGGGCAGCATGGTGTACGCCAAGGCGGCGCGTGCGCGCGGCGACGACATACGGCTGATGGTCTCGCTCGAGATGCTGGGGTACTACAGCGACGCGCCCGGCAGTCAGCGCTACCCGCCGCCGTTCGGATTCTTCTACCCGGACCGGGCCAATTTCATCGGCTTCGTGTCCAACTTCGCCTCGCGTCGCCCATTGCGCGAATGGGTGGAGGCCTTCCGCGCCCACTCGGATTTCCCGGCGGAGTCGCTCGCCACGTTCGAGTTTGTCCCGGGCGTTGCCTGGAGCGACCATCTCGCGTTCTGGCGCGAGGGCTATCCGGCGCTGATGGTCACCGACACCGCCTTCTACCGCTACGCCCACTACCACAGCCACCGGGACACGCCCGAGCAACTCAACTATCCCGCCATGGCGCGAGTCGTTATGGGACTGCAGGCTGCGCTGACCACCGTGGCGTCGCGGCCGGACCGTTCTGAGTGAACGGCAAAAAACCGGCCCCATTCCTGCGAGCGCTTCCTATAATGAAATTCACGGGGCCAATCCCCGTTTGCCGGGATGGCTCCCGTGCCCTGCGCACGGGCCTGCGGGTGCGCTCACCACAGCACAACGGAGGTGTTCCATGGCAAGCTACGTAATTCTCAGCCGTTTTTCCCCGGACGCATTCCGCGATCCGGGCGAATTCAAACAGTTGGCCACGATCGTGGCCGAGAAAATCAAGCGCGGATGCCCCGGCGTCACCTGGAAGGAAAGCTACGCCACGCTGGGGCGGTTCGATGTGGTCGATATCGTGGAGGCGGATGACATCAAGCAGGTTGAGAAAGCCGCCATGATCATCCGCGCCTACGGGCATTCGACGACCGAAACCTTGCAAGGCACACCGTGGAACGAGTTCCTCGGTACGCTGTAGCCGGCAAGCCCTGCGCGGTCTGCGCCGGCTAGGCAGACCACAAGATGCTGTTCGAAAATCGGGCGCAGGCCGCGCGCCTCCTGGCCGACGGGCTCGCTGGCTACAGCGGCGGCAATCCGCTGGTGCTCGCCATCCCGCGCGGTGCCGTGCCGATGGCGAAGATCATCGCCGACCGCTTGGGCGGGGAGTTCGATGTGGTGCTGGTGCGCAAGCTCGGCGCGCCGGGTAATCGGGAATTTGCAGTCGGGGCGGTGGACGAGACCGGCTGGGTCTATCTCGCGCCCTGGGCACGCGAGAGCGGCGCCGACGCCGCCTACGTCGAGCACGAGAAGCAGATCGAGCTGGAAACCATGCGTCGGCGCCGCGCCCAGTATTCGCCGTTGCGCCCGCCACGCGATCCGGCCGGCCGTGTCGTGATCGTCACCGACGACGGGCTGGCCACTGGCTCGACCATGATCGCGGCGCTCCATGCCTTGCGCGCCAGGCGGCCGCAAAAGCTGGTCTGTGCGGTGCCAGTGGCGCCGCCGCAGACCCTGGGCAAGGTCGAGCCCTACTGCGACGAGCTGGTCTGCCTCTATACGCCGGCGGATTTCCGCGCCGTCGGCCAGTTCTACCGGGATTTCGACCAGGTGGACGACGCGGAGGTGATCAGTCTGCTGCGCCGGGATCCTGGGGCGCCGCCTGACCCAAGCAGCGGCTGAACCAGTGCACGGCGTGGTGTGCCGCTTGCTCGAGCGTGTCGGACTCCTCGAACAGATGGGAAGCGCCGGGCACGATGGCGAGTTCCTTCTCGCAGCCGCTGGGCCGGCCATTTTCACTGCCGATCAGCGCGTACGCCTGGCGGTTGAGCTGCAGCACCACGTGGTCGTCGCCGCCGACGATCAGCAGCGTCGGGCTGACCAGGCGCCGCAGCGACTCGGCGCCGGCGAGATCGGGACGGCCGCCACGCGAGACGATGGCGCGAATCTCATCGCCCAGCTCGGCCGCCGCGCAGATGCAGGCCGCCGCGCCGGTGCTGGCGCCGTAGTAAGCGAGTGCCAGGCCCGCGCATTCCGGCCGCTCCTTGAGCCAGAGCGTCGCCGCCAGCAGGCGCTCGGCGAGCAGCTCGATATTGAAACGCGCTTCGGGGTGCTGGTCTTCCTGGCTCGTCAGCAGGTCGAACAGCAGGGTGGCGATGCCCTCGCGCTGCAGCAAGCCAGCGACATAGGTGTTGCGCGCGGAGAGGCGATTGCTGCCGCTGCCATGCGCCACCGCGACGACGCCGCGGGGATTCTCCGGTAGGGTCAGCGTGCCCGGCAGCCGTGCCTGGCCGGCCGGGATGTCTGCCGTGATCTGTTGTTGCCGCATGTTGTCACTCGCAATATTGAGCCGCCGGCCTCACGCCGTTGGCGCCTGCACGCGCACCGGGATCCGCCGCCGGCCGAACGGGCCAGAGAAAGCCGCGTAGCGGCCGGGGATCGCCGTGCCGCAGTGGCCGCAGCGGCCGCTGGCGGTCACTTCGTAGGCGAGGATCTCGTGCCAGTCACGCACAATCAGCGGTTCGCCGCAGCCGTGGCAGAAGGTGGTGCCGCCCACGCGGTCGTGCAGCACATTGCCGGTATAGACATACTGCAGGCCGTTGACGAGGGCGATCTCGCGCGCCCGCGTCAGTGTCGCCGGCGGTGTCGGCGGCGTGTCCATCATCTTGTAATCCGGATGGAAGGCGGTGAAGTGCAGCGGCACGTCGGTACCGAGCTCGCGCGCTATCCAGCGGCATTCAGCCTCGATCTCCTGGTCCGAATCGTTCTTGCCGGGGATCAGCAAGGTCGTGATCTCGAACCAGACCTCGGTCTCATGTTTGAGATAAACCAGCGTGTCGAGCACCGGCTGCAGCCTGGCCCCGCACAGGCGGAAGTAGAAATCGTCGGTGAAGCCCTTCAGGTCGACGTTGGCCGCGTCCATCTTGGCGTAGAACTCGCGTCGCGGCTGGTCGTGGATGTAGCCGGCCGTAACCGCGACGGCGGCGAGCCCCTGCTCGTGGCAGGCGTCGGCCGCGTCCATCGCGTACTCGGCGAAGATCACCGGGTCGTTGTAGGTGAAGGCGACGCTCTTGCAGCCGAGCCGGGCCGCGGTGCGCGCAATCGTCTCGGGGCTCGCCTGGTCCATCAGCGTGTCCATCTCGCGCGACTTGGAGATATCCCAGTTCTGGCAGAACTTGCAGGCGAGGTTGCAGCCCGCGGTGCCAAAAGAGAACACGCTCGATCCCGGGTAGAAGTGGTTGAGCGGTTTCTTCTCGATCGGGTCGATGCAGAAGCCCGAGCTGCGCCCGTAGGTGGTCAGCACCATCCGGTCGCCGGCGCGCTGGCGCACGAAACAGGCGCCGCGCTGGCCCTCGTGCAGCCGGCAGTCGCGCGGACAAAGGTCGCATTGGATGCGGCCATCGTCGAGCATATGCCAATAGCGTCCCGGGTAGTCCATTGCAGCCCACTCCTTGCGGCCATCACAGACAGGAAATTCAACCGCCTGAATACAAGTATGGTAGCCGTCGGCCCCTACGGCAAGCGCCGATGCCCGTTTTCGAAACCTGGTTTATGCGAGATAGCGGGCCTGTGAACGGGGTGCGGGTCTGGCGGCTTCTCTACAGGAAGAACTGTCGCGACACCGCTCGCGCCGGCTGCCCCAATCGTCGGCCATGCCGGCAATGGTTTGGCGGTCTTGGTGGTCCAGCTGGCTGTAGTGAGGTTCTGATTTCATGGGCACACCTTAGAGGTGATTTAAAGGTGTGTTGCACTTCACTTTTGAGGCCACCAGGGCAAGAGGCCGATTTGGCCCACAAACCCGGTCCCTGCCAGACTGGGTTGATCCGGGCTGGTGTTTATAAGCCACTTAGGCCTCCGTGCCCTATGGAATGTGCGCAAGCCGCTATACCTTGTATAGCAAACCTGGCTGCAATGTGGCTTGAACCGCAGCAAGTCCGCACTCACCTATTGCGCCGATACTGGCCGCCCACCTCAAGCAAGGCGTTGGTGATCTGGCCCGGCGGGCACACGCGCCCGGCGTCCATCAGCACCTCAAACACCTGCCGTACCTCGGCGGCAAATGACCGTTCTGCCATGATGTTGGCTGCTATGCCACGAGTGCCAGGACCCGCAATGGCGAGCCTGAGCCGCCCTGGATCTTCAGCGGTGCGGCAATGACGATGGCTCCGGTGGGCGGCAACTGGTTCAGGTTTTTTAGACACTGCAAGCCGTATTTATTGGCACCGTGCATCAGCGTGTGGCAGGGGTAGGCCACGGGCCAGGCGTAGGACTGGCCGGCGTCGGTGTTGATCGTTTCGACGCCGAAACCATGCACGTTGCGCTCCTTGATCAGCCACTCAACCGCGCCTTGAGTGGGACCAGGGGTATGGGCACCGTCTTCCTTCATGTTGACGAAGGAAGCTGGGTCACTTAGGCGCTTGGACCAGTCTGTGCGAAACAGCACCCACGCGCCCTCGGGAATGCGTCCGTGTTGAGCTTCCCATTCTTCAAGGTAGTCCACCGTAAGTAACCAGTCCGCGTTGGCGGCCACTTCAGCGCTGGCGTCAACAACCACAGCGGGGGCGATGAAGTTCTTTCCCTCGATGAGGTCCACCGTGTTGTTCGCATGGTCCTTGCCCGTGACCCAGTGGGCCGGGGCGTCAAAGTGGGTGCCGGTGTGTTCGCCACAGGAAAAATTATTCCAGTACCAGGCCGGGCCAGCTTCGTCGTAATGCGAAATCCGTTCCATTTTGAAGGCCCACACTTGACCAAACTGAGGCGGCAATTGCAGTGCCGGGAAATCGGGTGTTAGCGTTTGGGTAAGGTCGATGACGCGTAGCGTCCCACTGGCGATATCGGTCGCGAGTTTGTTCAGGTTGGTATTCATGGTGGTGCTTCCTTATGACCGGCTGGTTTCCGCCCGTGCCTGTTCTGACAGGCTTCGGGTACGACCCGCCGAAAATAATCCCGTGAGATGTTGAATGAATGGCCGGGGGCGAGTGGCTACCCGCCCACCTCAATCAACGGCCTCGGTCAACGCAACCGCGTCCGGCAACGTGACCTCCAGCAATGTGAAGTCGGGTGAAGCCACGCCGAACGTGTAGCGCAGCGTCGCGGGCACGGTGATGCTGTCATCCGATTTGAGATGCAGCCGCTCATCGCCATAACAGAAGTCCGCTTCGCCCGACAACACGAAATAGAAGCAAAACTCGGTGTCGTGCTGCTGTGCGGCACCGGCCCCATCCGCGCCAGCCGCGCGCCGCACCACACGGGCGCCGGCCAGACCCTTGGTGGCGGCACCGATGCCGGTGTCCTGGTATTCGAAACCCGGCACACGCCAGGCAGTCCAAGGGGCGGTGGCCGCCACGTGGCGCACGAAACGCTGGCCGCCAAACTCGTGGTCGGGCGGCAGGTCGGCCGAAGGCAGCGTCAGCGAGTGTTCGGCAATGGTGATGTGTTCCGCCGGCGTACCAATTTCGACCACCTCCGCGCCCGCCGAACTCTCCAGCACACGGTGCCGGATCATGGGTGGCTGCAGCACGCAGTCACCCGCCTGCATCACCATCGGCTCACCTTGGCCTTCATACAACACACGGACCCAGCCC
>DASYTX010000181.1:0-3480 GCA_036001865.1 Terriglobales bacterium | reverse complement strand
GGAAGCGACTGCCGGCTACTGTGGCGTGTACAAGAAGCTGCGCATACGCGGTTCCATCGACTATCCTCTGGCTGGCATAGCTGTGGCGCTGAAGCGCTCCAATGGCCACGTGGAAGATGCGCGCGTGGCCATCACGGCCGTTAATCCGTCGCCGGTGCTCGTTGCCGGCGCCGAGCGGGTGCTGGTCGGACGGAGCATCAGCGACGAAGTGGCTGCTGCCGTCGGCGACCTCGCCGCCCGAATGGCCAAGCCTTTAACGACATCAGCTCTGACCCCGGAGTATCGCCGCGAGATGGTGCGCGTCTACGCCAAGCGCGCCGTCCTGGAAGCCGCTGGCCAAAGACCGACGCCTGACGACCGACGACCTTCTTGATCACCGACTGCCACATCCACATCCAGCCCGTCGAGATGCTCAATGCCACCTCGATGCAGGCTATGAAGGCGAAGCGCCAGAACTTCGATCAGATCGAGGAATTCTGCCGCTCCCCCAAAGCGTTCCTGAAGCACCTGGACTCGGCGGGAGTGGACCGCGCTGTCCTCATCAACTATGTTGCGCCGGAAGTCATCGGCTATACCCGCGAGGTCAACACTTACAGCGCCACCTACGCCCGAGACAACCCCGCGCGCCTGCTCTCCTGCGGCAGCGTTCATCCGCGCCACACGCCGGACATCAACGCCGACGTTGCCGAACTCCTGCGCCTGAAGATGCGCATGATCAAGGTCCATCCGCCCCATCAGTTGCTCTATCCCAACGACTACCTGCACGGAGTTAAAGAGCTCGAGGTGCTCTACCGCACCGCCGAGGCCAACGGCATCCCACTAATGATTCACACTGGTACCTCGATCTTTCCCGGCGCGCGCAACAAGTTCGGCGACCCGATCTATGTAGACGATGTGGCAGTGGACTTCCCCAAACTGAAAATTCTGCTGGCGCACGGCGGGCGTCCCCTCTGGATGGATACGGCATTCTTCCTGGTGCGGCGGCACCCGAACGTCTATCTGGATATCAGCGGCATCCCACCCAAGACGCTCCTAAAGTACTTCCCGCGCCTGGAGGAGATCGCGTCCAAGACGTTGTTCGGCACCGACTGGCCCGGCCCAGGCGTGCCCGACATCAAGCAGAACCTCGACGCGTTTCGAGTGCTTTCGCTTTCCGACGCCGCGAAACAACAAATCCTCAGCAAGACAGCCTTGGAGATCTGGCCGGCGTAGCTCGGGGCGTGCAGTACGAGGGCAGAGTGGGCGTAGAATATCGGTCGTTCGGGAGAAGTCTCATGAAGCAGGATGCCTTGTGGAAGAGCTTAACCGCCCTGCTGATCGCGTTGCTGGCATTCTCTGCGGCAGCTTGGGCTGAGACCAACTGCGCCGCGCCACAGGCTGGCGCGCAGGGGACTGAGCCCGCGACGGGAGCAAGCGAACGTCACGACCCGACGGGCACCACCACGCCCACGCGCGTGAAACAGGAAGTCTCGGAAAGCAAGGGTCGTAAGCTTGTCAAGCAGATCGTGGAGTCGCCTTCGCTGGAAGGCCGCTACGAAGCCGTGCTCGAATGCGAGGAAGAGACTGTGCAGCTCGACACCAGCAGGGTACGCGTCACCCGTCGCGCATTCGGCCGGGACCCGGACGGCCGCCGCAAGCTGCTGGAGGTCACGGAGGAAGAGCAGCGCACCTTGGCAAATGGCGGGCAGACCATTACCCGCACGAGCTCACGCGCGGACGTCAATGGCCAATTGCGGGAGTCGAGGCGCGAGGTGCAGGAGGTTAGACAGGTCCGCCCAGAGTTGCGCGAAACTACGACGACGATTCTTCTGCCCGGCATCAACGGGGGCATCACGCCTGCGGGACGCGTGCAGCAGACCGAAGTACAGAAGCCGGGCGGCGTGACCGAGGTCCGGAGCACGCATCAGGTGCCGGATGCCGACGGCCGCTGGACCACCTCAGAGGTCAAGCAGGTGACGACAGTAGATGACGGTAAAGGTCAGCGGGCGGAGGACGAGCGCCTTTACACGCAGGATGCGAACCGCAACCTCTCTCTCGCCCGGCGCACGGTGACGAAGCAATCGAAGGCCGCCGATGGTCAGGAACAGGCCGTAGTTGAGACCTTTTCCACCAACGTCGTCGGCGTGACCATCGGGGGCCAGCCGCAACTCGAGCAACGGTCGCGCACGGTTCGTCGCGTCGCTCCAGACGGAACTCAGCGATCGGAGCAACAGGTTGAGCAGCGTAGCCAGGCCGCTCCCGCTGACGGAATGCGTGTCACCCAGGTAGTGGTAGACATCTCGCGTCCCACCGACCGCGGCGGAACCACAGTCGAGCGCAAGGTCCAAGCCCCGGATCCCAACAGGCGACTGACAACCATGACCGTCAGCTTTGAGCAGCAGGAGCGCAAGAAGTAGCGGCCTGCAGTTTGCTATCGGTTCGCGGCACTGTGCGTGGTCTGCCGCTTCTTTAGCGCGTCGAAGAGGCGGTAAGCTCCTTTAATAGTGGCTCGGCACCGTAGACCTTGCGAAGGGTCTCGATGACCCCGCGGCCGTCCACGCTCACCGTACGCCCCTGCTCATCGTCATACATGAAGTTCCACAACATGGTCTGCATGTTGCCGTCAAACACGACCCCTACAACCTCACCCGCCTTGTTCACCACCGGACTGCCGGAGTTGCCGCCAATGATGTCCGGCGTAGAAACGAAGTTGTAAGCGGTGTTGAGCTTCAGACGGCGTCTGTTCTTCATCCAGCTTTCCGGCAACTGGTATGGCGGCTTGTTGCCGTGATTGGCGGCGTGCTCAAAACCGCCTCCCAGAGTGGTGAAGTAAGCAACCTTCTTCCCATTTTCCTGGTAGCCCTTTACCGCACCATAGCTCAGCCGGAGCGTGAAGGTCGCATCCGGAGACATGCTGAGCCCATACTTGGCAAAGCGTGCCTTAGCCAGCAGCGCCCCATTCTTGCGCTCCACGGCATCCACCTCGTCGTCAAAGCGCCTGCGCATGGCACGCGCCTCGGAATCGATGCTGCGCATGAGCACAATCAGTGGATCAGTGCTGGCGTCCACCGCCGCCGCGCCTCCCTCCCAGAGCTTCTGGCGCACCGTCACATCGTCGAGCTTGGTGCCCGCGATCAATTCCCTGGCTGCTTCCTCGGGCGACTTGTCCCCGAGCACCTGCTTGACCACCGGGTGCTCGTTGCCTAACCGGCGCTTCATCTCGCCAAGCGAGTGGGCGAAGATTGCCGTTTCCAGGTCCTTGTAGATGGGCGCCGTGGAGAGCAGCGTCTGTTTCAGCGAATCCAGCGCTGACTCGCGGTACTCGCGCAGGCGGTCAGAATTGGGTTTCTGCCGCTCGGCCCCGAGCCGGAATAGGTCGCGTGCGGTCCGGTTCAGCGTTCCCCGGAACCCCGCGCGCCGCTCGAGGAATACGTAGGGCAGGAAGATCTCACGATGGACCTTCACCGACTGCTCGATCTCTTCCCAAGCGCCGCCCACTTC
>DASYTX010000180.1:0-5368 GCA_036001865.1 Terriglobales bacterium | reverse complement strand
CCCCAGGGGACGTTCTTGAACGCCCGCTGGTCGGAGGACCAATCGGCGACGATGCCTTGCAAGCCATCGGGTCGCGTGTGGGATTCTGCCGCATTTCCAACCGCAGTCTGTGCCATGAGCTTTGACCCCGTCTACCTGAGCCCGCAGATGGTCAGCAAAACTCCCAGATTGTCGTTGCCTGAAAACAGCAGGCCGAAAAGGACCAGCCAAACGACAAGCAAGAAGTGCCAGTAAACGGTACACAGCTCCACGCTCAGGCGCACGTGAATCATGTCAAAACCGCGCCGCACTTTGGCGATGGTCCTGCCCCAAGCCACCAGGCCGCCCATCAGGTGCAACCCGTGCAGCGCGGTGATCATATAAAAGAAGCCGATCGCCGGGTTCGTCACGTCGAAAGCACCCATCATGTTCAGCTGCCGCCAGGCCAAGATCTGCCCGCCCAAAAATCCAACGGCGAAAAAACCCCCGGCATTCAGGCCGATCGCCACACCGTCAATTTCGCCGCGACGTGCCGCAATCCGCGCCCATTGCATCGCGACGCTGCTCAAGACCAGCATGGCCGTGTTTAGCCACAAGAGCCACAGCTGAGGCGAGGGGCGCCAGTCCTCAAACTCCATCCGACTTCCGTAAGCCATGATCAAGAGCGAGAACAGGACCGTGACCACGGCAAGAAACACCCGCACGCCGAGCGTCGCCGTGGGCACGGAAAATGCTCTTCCATCGTGCAACTCTACGACGGTGCCCTGTGTCGGCGCCCAGGGCTTTTCTGTCAGCTGATGGAAGAAACTCACGGCTCACTCACCCGGAGGCCCGACGCCTCGGCTCGTGTCAAAACCGTTCGTGAGACCGTTGGGGCCATGAATCGCCCCTATTCCGCCGACTGGGCCGCGACGCCGGGAGGACGCTCAAGGCCTTCGTCGGCGCTTGCCTGATCCGGCGGAAGGTTTTGCGGCAGGAAGTCCTGGTCGGCCCCCGGTACGCTGTAGGCGTAAGCCCAGCGATAGACGACCGGCAGCGTCGGGCCCCAGTTGCCATGCCCCGGCGGGAATTCGGGTGTCTGCCATTCCAGCGTGGTGGCCTGCCACGGGTTGCGGTCGGCAACTTTGCCTTTGAAAAAGCTCCACGCCAGGTTGAACAAGAACACCATCTGGCTGAAGCCCACGATCAACGCGATGACGGTGACAAACTCGTTCAACGTTGCGGCCGATTCGGGAATGTAGGTCGTTTCTCCCATTTCGAAATATCGGCGCGGTACGCCGAGAAAGCCCAGGTAGTGGAGGGGGAGAAAAATCGAATAGGCGCCGAGGAAGGTGACCCAGAAGTGAAACCTGCCCAGCGGTTCGTTTAGCATTCGCCCGGTTATCAAGGGGTACCAATGGTATATCGCTCCCATGATGACGAGGATCGGCGCCACACCCATCACCATGTGAAAGTGAGCGACCACGAACATGGTGTCGGAAAGCGGAACGTCGACGACGGCATTGCCGAGGAACAGCCCCGTGATCCCCCCGTTCACGAACGTGATGATGAAGGCGATGGCAAACAGCATCGGGATCGTGAGGCGAATGTTGCCCCGCCACAGGGTCAGAACCCAGTTGTAGACCTTGAGGGCAGTGGGGATGGCGATGATGAGCGTGGTGGTGGCGAAGAAGAAACCGAAATACGGGTGCATGCCGCTGACGTACATGTGGTGCGCCCACACCAAGAAGCTGAGGCCGCCGATGGCCACGATCGCCCAGACCATCATCCGATAGCCGAAGATGTTTCTCCGCGCATGGACGCTGATCAGGTCGGATACGATGCCGAACGCCGGCAGGGCAACGATGTAGACCTCGGGATGGCCGAAAAACCAGAACAGGTGCTGAAACAATATCGGGCTGCCGCCACCGTACTTAAGCTGCTCCCCCATCTCGACGATGGCTGGCATGAAGAAGCTGGTCCCCAGGAGCCTGTCGAAGGCCATCATCACGCAGGCGACGAACAAGGCGGGGAAGGCCAGCAGCGCCAGGATGGTGGCGGTAAAGATTCCCCATACCGTCAACGGCAAGCGCATCAGCGTCATCCCCCGCGTGCGCGCCTGCAGCACGGTCACCACGTAGTTCAAACCGCCCATGGTGAACCCGATGATGAACAGAGCCAGCGAGACCACCATCAAGATGATGCCGGCCTCCGCCCCGCCCGGCGTGCCGGAGAGGATGGCCTGGGGCGGATACAGGGTCCACCCTGCGCCGGTAGGCCCGCCCGGCACGAAGAAGCTCGCGACCAGCACCAGCACGGCGAGCAGATAGACCCAGTAGCTCAGCATATTGACATAGGGGAATACCATGTCGCGAGCGCCGACCATCAGCGGGATGAGGTAGTTGCCGAAGCCGCCCAGGAACAGCGCCGTGAGCAGGTAGATGACCATGATCATCCCGTGCATGGTGATGAACTGGTAGTAAGCGTGTGCGTCGATGAAGGAGAACGCCTCCGGGAATCCCAGTTGCAGCCGCATCAGCCACGACAGCACCAGGGCCACCAGCCCGATCCCGATCGCCGTGAAGGCGTACTGGATGGCGATGACCTTGGCGTCCTGACAGAAGACGTACCTCGTCCACCAGCTTCTCGGGTGGTAAAGCTCGACTTCCGGAACTTCGGCCGGCGGGATGTGTTCGGCTGCGGTCGGTATGAAGTACGCCATCAGAACACCCTCTTCGCTGTCTTTGCTGGGATCTCGATTAGTTCGAGTCCCTCCATACAAAGCCTGGCTTCGCGGAGTCTGCCTCTCCTTCGCTCGATGCCGGAACTAATTCCGCTGCTGCGTCGTTCCTGGCCTGAGCCGACAGCTGCGCGAACGTCAGCTGCTCGTCCAACCACGCCTGGTAGGCACTCTGCTCGTCCACCACGACCCTGGCGCGCATCGCATAGTGCCCAATGCCGCACAGCTCGAAGCAAAGCACGTCGAATGTCCCGGTTCGGGTGGGGGTGAACCAATAGTAGGTGACCATACCCGGCACCATGTCCATCTTGGCGCGGAACTCCGGCACATAGAAGTCATGCAGGACGTCGATGGAGCGGAGCAACACCTTGACCGGCTTATCGAGCGGCAGGTGCAGTTCATCGGCTTCGACCAGGACGTCGTCTTGCCCGTTGGGGTCGTTCGGATTCAGACCAAACGGATTCTCAGGACCGATGTTCCGAGAGTCGGACGTGCCCAACACGCCGTCCTTCCCGGGCAGGCGGAATGTGAACTGCCACTGCTGGGCCAAGACCTCGAATTCCGTCGCCTCTTTCGGGACCGTGACGAACTGATCCCAGACAAACAAGCCGGGAGTCAGCATTCCCGCGACGCCCACCGTGGTCAGTCCGGTGAGCCACCACTCCATCTTTTTGTTCTCCGGCTCGTAAACCGCCCGTCGCCCCTCCTGGTGACGATAGCGGTACACGCAATAGGCCATGAAAAAGATGATGGCGATGAAGACGACCCCAGTGATCCAGAATGTGATGATGATCGTGTCATCGACGTAGCCCCAATTCGAGGCGATGGGCGTCCACCACCAGGGGCTCAGAAAGTGAAATGCGACAGTGCCGGCGCCTACGAGAACAAGGGCGAGTGCGACAAGATTCTTAGCCCTGCTGCTCGACCACTCAAACGCGGGGGCTTCGGCCGGTCCGTGCTTGCGCTTCTCGGCTTCATCGAAGGCCAGCTTCACGAGGTTGAAGACGGCCAGCACGCCGATCGCGAAGACGACGAGGCCGCCGTAATAGCCGACCGGGCTGTGGACGCCGCTGCTGGCGGCGACGAACAGGCCGCCGAGGCCGAGAATGGCGATGAAGCCACCGAGCACCCAGTTGCGGGAGCCCTGGACACGCCCCATGACGTAGAGGCCGGCCACCGCCAGCAGGATCAGGAAGATACCGAGAATCGTGATCGTCATGGTGTGGCCCCCCGTCGTCGACCGAGTGAGCCACAGGATCTGGTAACATAAGCGCTTTGCGCAACGCTCGGGGCAACGCCAAGCGTCTCCCGAATCGGCCACACCAGGGGCTTTGCCGGAAACCGGCTCTCAAGGTCCACGTAGCCTAAAGGGCTACTGCTCGACTGGTCCTGGCCTCGCATCCGCTACCCCCGGTTCGTTCACCGAAGGAATCACGTTACGCCATCAAACCTGAGAGCTTTTCAGCAGCGTCCTAAAGCGATCTCCCCGACATCTTCAAAAAAATCGGGACCATTATACCCGCTTCTGCGGATTCGACATAGGCAGGATTGTCGCACCCTGCTGCGGCCAGATTCCCGCTCCATGGAGGGTCTGCCCACCGCGATCGGGGCGAAGTCAAGCGAGACGGATGGCGTGGCAGGCGGGAGGAGCGCGCCTGAGTGAGGGAAGATTTGGTCCGATGACCCCCAGGCGCGGTAAACCCGCCAAGGCCAGGCTATGGGATGGCTGCAGGAGAGATATGGCTATCTCTGGATCGGCCAGTGTTGGTACAGTCGCGATAGATTTGGAGACTATCTGGGAATGTCGGTCGAGACCACCGGCGCGGCCCAGGGCATCGCTCAATCCGCCGGCTCGTGGGCGAGAGACTATGTGGCTCTACTCAAGCCGCGGGTCATGTCGCTCGTCGTATTCACGGGCTTCGCTGGCCTGGTCGTGGCACCCGGCAGCCTGCATCCGTTGCTGGCTGCGGTGGCTGTGCTGTGCATCGCAGTCGGCGCGGGGGCGGCCGGAGCGATCAACATGTGGTACGAGCGCGACATCGATGCGTTGATGGAGCGGACCCGCAAACGGCCGATCCCGGCCGGACGGGTGGCTCCTGACAAGGCGCTCGCCTTCGGCGTCACGCTCGCCCTTTTCTCGGTCATGCTCATGGGCGTGGCGGTCAACTGGACCGCCGCTGCGCTGCTCGCGCTTGCGATCGGCTTCTATGTCTTCGTCTACACCGTCTGGCTGAAGCGGCGCACGCCGCAGAACATCGTTATCGGTGGCGCCGCGGGGGCCTTTCCACCGATGATCGGCTGGGCCGCGGTGACCGGGACGCTCGGCCTCGATTCCATCGCGTTGTTCCTGATCATCTTCATGTGGACGCCGCCGCACTTTTGGTCGCTCGCGCTGTACCGGGCGGGCGACTACGCCAAGGCCGGCGTGCCCATGCTGCCGGTGGTCGCCGGCAAGGCGGAGACCAGACGCCAAATCCTGATCTATACGTCGCTGCTCGTGCCGCTCAGCTTCGCGCCACTGGTCCTGGGTATGGCCGGGATCGCCTACGGCGCGGTCGTCGGGGTCATGGGCACCTGCTTTCTGCTGCTTGCAGTCCAGGTCCTGCGCGAGCGGGGTGGACGCGCCGCGCGGCGTATGTTCCGCTTTTCGATCCTCTATCTCTTCGTGCT
>DASYTX010000179.1:0-3066 GCA_036001865.1 Terriglobales bacterium | reverse complement strand
TGGAGCGCGAGGGCGGCGTCGGGCTGAACGCCTACACCAGCTACGATGAGACCGGATACTTCTACTCTCTGCCCGCCAATCGTGTGGAACTGTGGGCCTACCTGGAGTCGGAGCGCTTCCTGCACCCCGTGATGCGCGAGTTCTACAAAGAGCGCGACGTGGTCATCGAGGAGCGCCGCATGCGCACCGAGAGCCAGCCCATCGGCCGCCTGGTGGAGCAGTTCTTGACCACTGCCTTTGTGACGTATCCCTATCAGCGTCCGACGGTCGGCTGGTTTTCCGACCTGAATTCGTTTTCCGCCACCGACGCCCTGCGTTTTTACAACGAGTACTACGTGCCCGCCAACATGGTGGTCGGGGTGGTGGGCGACGTGAAGGCTCCCGAGGTGATCCCGATCATCGAAAAATACTTCGGACGTCTGCCGAAGCGGCCGGATCCTCCGCCGGTGCACACCGTAGAGCCGCCGCAGAAATCCGAACGCCAGGTGGTGCTGCAGGAAACCGCGCAGCCCTTCTACGTAGAAGGATACAAGCGCCCCAATTATCGCCATCCCGATGATCCGATTTACGACGCCATCACCGACCTGATGTCCAACGGCCGTACCTCTCGCCTCTACCGCGCCCTGGTGCGCGACAAAAAGATCGCCGCCCAGGCCGCCGGCTTCAGCGGCTTTCCCGGCACCAAGTACCCGCACCTGTTCGCCTTCTACGCCGTGCCCGTGCCCGGTCGCACGCCGCAGGAGATGCGCGAGGCCATCCACGCCGAGATCGAGCGCCTGAAGACCCAGGACATTTCCGACGAAGAGCTGAAGATGATCAAGACCCGTGCCAAGGCTTCCCTGCTGCGCAGCCTGGATTCAAACCGTGGCCTGGCCAACAACCTGGCCGTTTACCAGCTTCGCTACGGCGATTGGCGCGAGCTTTTCCGCTCGGTCGAACGCATCGACAAGGTAACCAAGGCCGACATCCGCCGTGTTGCCAACCAGACTTTCGCTGCCATGAACCGAACCATAGGCATCATCGAGTTCGTGCCTCCACGCGGTTCGCCGCAGCCACCGCGCCCTGGGACTAAGCCGGGAGGTGCGCAATGAAGCGGCGCTGCCCGGTCCTGCCATTGCTCGCTCTGCTGCTGATCTTCGTCCCAGCCGCCGCCCAGGTCAGCGATTGGAAAGAGATCAAGAAGCCGCCGCTGCCGCCCTTCCATCCGCAATTGCCGGTGCGCGTGGTTCTGCCGAACGGGATGGTGCTGCTGTTGCAGGAGGATCACGAGCTGCCGCTGATTGACGGCACCATGCGCATCCGCGAGGGATCGCGCACTGAGCCCGCGTCCAAGGTCGGACTGGTGAGCATCTATGGCGAAGTCTGGCGCACCGGCGGCACCGTCACCAAGACCGGCGACCAGCTCGACGACTTTCTCGAGGCCCGCGCTGCCAAGGTCGAAACCGACGGCGGTGTGGACTCTACCTCGATCTCCTTCTCGGCGCTGAAGGCCGATTTCGAAGACGTCTTCGGCGTCTTCCTCGAGCTGCTGCGCCAGCCTGCCTTCCGCGAGGAAAAAATCGCACTGGCCCAGAACCAGCTCAACACCGCCATTGCCCGGCGCAATGACGAGATCGACGAGATCGCCGCCCGCGAGTCCACCCAACTCGCATACGGTGATCAGAACCCTTATGCGCGCGTAGCGGAGTATGCCACCGTGGCCGCCGTCACTCGCGACGATCTGGTGAATTGGCATAAGACCTACGCCCATCCCAATAACATCATCTTTGGCATCGTCGGCGACTTCGACGCCAAGGCAATGGAAGCCAGGTTGCGTCAGGCGTTCGCCTCATGGCCCCAGGGCCCCCAGGCGGAGAAGCCGCGCATTGAATTCACCAAGGCCAAGCCGGGCTTTTATTTCGTCGCCAAGGAGGACGTTAACCAAGCCGAGATCCGCATGGTGGATCTGGGCATCGAGCGCAGGAACCCGGACTACTTTGCGGCGACGGTGCTGAACGAGGCCTTCGGCGGCAGCTTCTCCTCGCGCCTGTTCACCACGCTGCGCACCGAGCGCGGCCTGGCATACGCCGTGGGCGGCGGCATCGGCTCCGCCTTCGACCACCCCGGCATCACCCGGCTGGTGATCGGCACCAAGAGCGCCACCACCGCCGAAGCCATTGAAGGCCTGCAAGCCGAGGTGGACAAGCTCCTCACCAACCCGCCGGATGAAGCCGAGCTTGCCCGCGCCAAGGACTCCATCCTCAACTCCTTCATCTTCAACTTCGATTCCAAGGAAAAAGTTCTGCGCGAGCAGATGAACTATGAGTTCTACGGCTATCCTCTGGACTTCCTGGAGCGCTATCGCGCGGAGGTGGAGAAGGCAACGGTGGAGGACGTGGCGCGCGTCGCCCGCAAGTATCTACACAAAGACCGTCTGGCGGTGCTGGTGGTCGGCAACCCCGGCGAAATTGGGGAGCAGCTCCAGAAATTCGGGCCGGTAGCTAAGCTGGATATCACCATCCCGCCGCCTCCGGCGGAGAAGCAGGCCGGCAAAGTGCCGCCCAAGCCCAAGCCGCGCGCGAAACCGCGTGGGTCTGCGGCCGGAGAGCAACGCAAGAGCCCCAAGCCCGAGTGAGTGTGAGGTGACGGATCATCAAAGGGAATTGTTAATTGCAGTTCTACTGGGAACTCTAATAGCTGCATTGGGGACCGCAGCGACCTTGTTGTTCGACACTCCGTATCCGATGTTGCCGGGTATATTTGTGAGTACGTACCTGTCAGTAGCCGCAACAGGTAATCCCCATGGTGGGTGGGGAGGTGCGGAGTTTTTGATAATTGCGGCGGCTTTTAATGTTGTCTTCTATTCCTGGCTGGTCGCAGTACTGCGCCCGCTGATTCACCGCCGCACCCATTCCACGCGTTAGTTACTGCCTTCGCTTATCGCACGCCTAGCTGCAGATTTTGCCGTCGCTACTAGCAAGCAAAAAACGCGGTGGATCGCCCACCGCGCCGCTTCCCCCTTTTCACTTATCACTTTTCACTACTTCATGGCCACCTTGCCATTGATCGGCCGCAGCTCCGTGTCGG
>DASYTX010000178.1:0-5099 GCA_036001865.1 Terriglobales bacterium | reverse complement strand
CTCAGTGCGCAGGTGGTAGGGCAGGGTGCGGCCCGAGAGATTAGGATCGCCCCGGCCCACCAGCACCAGGTCGCCCGTGAGCCGGCCGTACTTGTCCACCGTGCCCGTGGTCTCCAGCGTGGTGCGGAATTTGTAATCGGGACCGATCAGCGCCAGCGCCGCTGTCGTGGTGAACAGCTTGGTGTTGGAAGCCGGCGTGAATAACTTTTCCGCGTGCTGCGAGTACAGCGTCTTGCCCGTGATCAGGGATACGACTTCGATCCCCCAGAAGCCGCGCGCTGCCTCCGGGTCGGCGAGGATCTTTTCGATAGTGGTGACCAGCGGGTCTTTCTTGGCGATGGCGGCTTGCGCCATCAGCAAGATGAGAGCTAGAAGGAGGAAGAAGGCGCGCTTGCGCAACATAGCTGGACGGGATTGTAGCACCAGAAAAGCTGCAGTTAGCAGTTGGCAATTAGCATTTAGCCGGGTGTAGCCCGGTCGCTCCAAATGTAGCCCGGTCGCCCTCGACCGGGCACCTCCAGAATCCCAACTGCCCCCAAGCATTGTCATTCTGAGGCCCCGCATTCTGGGGCCGAAGAATCCCTACACCCAGATGAATGCTGCCCCCGCCATCTTCGCCGCGTAGCGGCGCCCTTACTTAGCCCAGCACTTCAGTGCTAGGTGAGCATTGTGGCGTGAGGAGTCCCGTAGGGGACGAGCCGCGGCAGCAATACCAGCAAGCTTGTATGCTAACTGCTAATTGCTCCCATGCGTCCCGCCTACACCTGGCGCCTCCGCACCCGCGAGCTTGATCTCGGCCCGGGCACTCTCATCATGGGGGTCCTCAACGTCACGCCGGATTCCTTCTCCGATGGGGGACGCTTCTTCCAGCCCCAAGCGGCCGTCCAGCACGCCATCAGCATGCTTGATGCCGGCGCCGACATCATCGACATTGGCGGCGAGTCCACCCGGCCAGGCTCGCAGGCCGCGCCCGACGCCGAGGCCCAAACCGGCCTTCCCGAAGACGAGGAGCTGCGGCGAGTGATGCCGGTTATCGAGGCGCTGCGCCGCGAGCGCCCGCAGGCCATCCTTTCTATCGACACGTACAAGGCGGCTGTGGCGCGTGCTGCCGTGGAAGCCGGAGCGGAAATTGTCAATGACGTCAGCGCCCTCCGCTGGGATCCCGCCATGGCCGCCACAGTGGCCGACCTGCACTGCGGTGTGGTGCTCGTGCACATGCGCGGCCGTCCTGCGGACTGGCGTAAGCTGCCGCCGCTCGAAGATGGCATCGCGCTGGTCAGCCGCGAGCTGCGCCAGTGGGCCGAAACGGCCATGGCCGCAGGCGTCGCGCGCGAGCGCATCGTCCTCGATCCCGGCTTTGGCTTCGGCAAAAACTTCTTCGAGAACTATCCACTACTGGCGCGCTTTGAGGAATTGCACCGCCTGGGGCTCCCGATGCTGGCCGGGCCATCGCGCAAATCGTTCATTGGCCGCACTCTGGCGCGCGACGGCCGCGACGCCCCGCCCGATGAGCGCCTTTGCGGCACCCTGGCAGCGGTCACAGCCTGCATTCTCAAGGGCGCCCACATTGTGCGTGTGCACGATGTGCGCGCAGCCGTGGACGCCGCCCGCATCGCCGACGCCATCCTCGCTACATCCTGAAAAAACAAGATGGGAGGGCACGACTTCAGTCGTGCCGTTGACGGCTTCCCCTTTTCTTGTCATCCCGAGTGCGCCGACTGAGCGGCGCGCAAGGAGGCGCCAGCGAGGGATCTGCATTGTCGGCTGGGCGGTCAAAAAGTCTTTTCCGAATCCAGCAGAATGGTCACCGGCCCATCGTTCACCAGCTCCACGTCCATCATCTCCTGGAAGCGCCCGGTTTCGCAGCGCAGCCCGGCGGCGCGGACCCGTTCGACGAAATACTCATACAGCCGCCTTGCCTGCTCCGGCTTGGCCGCAGCATCGAACGACGGCCGCTTGCCGCGGCGTACATCGCCGTAGAGCGTGAACTGCGACACCACCAGCACCGCCCCACCGGCCTCTCCCACCGCCAGGTTCATCTTGCCGGCGGAGTCTTCGAAGATGCGCAGCCCGGCGACCTTCTCCGCCAGATAGTCGGCAGCGGCCTCGGTGTCGTTTTGCCCGACGCCCAGCAGCACCAACAGCCCCCGCCCGATCTCGCCCACCACCTCGCCCGCGACCGTCACCCGGCAGCGGCTCACGCGTTGCACTACCGCCCGCATGGCAGGGAAGAATAAATCACCACCGAGACACAGGAGGTGGAAGTAAAACGAATTCTCAAGGCTAGGAGATGTAAAAGGTCAGTAGTCTTATCTTATCGCTGGCCCATTGTTCCGTATACACACTCCTAGTGTGTATTATAAGAGCATGCATAAACGCATCAACATCACCCTTCCAGAAGACACCATCCGAATGATCGACCGCGTGGCGAGAAACGGCGGCCGCAGCCGTCTTATTGACCAGGCGGTCAGGCGCTACGTGGCAGAGGTGGGGCGGGAAAACCTCCGGGCCAAACTCAAAGAAGGTGCTATCCGCCGCGCCGAGCGTGATCTGGAAATTGCAGGCGAATGGCTTCCGCTCGAACAAGAGGCATGGAAAAAGGCCAGACGCTAGTCCCGAAGCGAGGAGATGTTTACCTGGTCAGCTTCGATCCCACTCTTGGGGCGGAGATCAGGAAGACGCGTCCCGCAGTCATCATTCAGAACGATGTCGCGAACCACTTCAGCCCGTTGACGATCGTTGCCGCCATCAGTTCTAAATTCGATGAACCCCTGTATCCTACCGAGGCTTTGGTTCGAGCAGGGGAAGCCGGCCTGCGATCTGACTCCGTCGTTTTGCTGAATCAGATCCGAACCATAGACAAGAGCCGGCTGGCTCGGCATTTGGGTTCACTGAGGGCGGCTACCCTGCTCAAGGTGGACCGAGCCTTGCTGTTGAGCCTTGGTTTGGTCAGGCTGTGAATGGGGTCTTGCCTTCGTGTTCCTTTCCTGTCCTTTGTGGTTGACTAGATCCTCGGCGACCTCGGCGGTAAAAAACCGTAATCGTTGACGGATTGACAGCTCCCCATTAGCATGCCCCTGCCTTTACACATCTTTGCATCCGCCATTACACTAGGCGGTTTGTGACTCAAGTCCCGGGACGTCGATGCGCGCGTCCCAACCACCATCAACGGTGCGACAATCGCCTTTCACGATAAGGAGAAGTGCCTAGATGGCAGCCGTCGACGAAAAAGTAAAGCAGATCATCGTGGAGCAACTGGGCGTGGACGAGGGCGAGGTTACGCCCAGCGCGTCCTTCGTGGACGACCTCGGCGCCGACTCGCTGGACACGGTGGAGTTGGTGATGGCCTTCGAGGAGGCCTTTGACATCGAGATCCCCGACGAGGACGCGGAGAAGATCCGCACCGTCAAGGATGCGGTGGAGTATATCGAAAAGCACGCCAAAGCCGGGAAGTGACGGCGTTTGGCGGGCGTCTGAGCCCGCCGCCGTCATCCTGAGCGCAGCGAAGGAATCTGGGGGTTTTGATTTACGGCGTTTGGCGGGCGTCCGAGCCCGCCGCCGTCATCCTGAGCGCAGCGAAGGATCTGGAGGTTTTGATTTGCGGTCTTTGGCGGGCGTCTGAGCCCGCCGTCATGCGGAGCATAGCGAGGGAGAGGAATCTAGCGTCTTGGCACGCCGGGTGGTAGTCACAGGTCTAGGTCTGATCTGCGCGGTCGGCAACAACACCGAAGAGGTGTGGAACAACCTGCTGGCTGGCAAGAGTGGCATCGCCCGCATCACCCAGTTTGACGCCTCCAATTTCGCTTGCCAGATCGCCGCCGAAGTCAAGAACTTCGACCCACTGAACTTCGTTGACAAGAAAGATGTCAAGAAGATGGGCCGGTTCATCCACCTGGCCCTGGCCGCCAGCGACGAAGCCATGCGCATGGCTGGCCTCAACGTCAGCCCCGACATCGCCGAGCGCGTGGGCGTGCACATCGGCTCCGGCATCGGCGCCTTCGAGGTCATCGAGCGCGAGCACTGCAACCTGCTGACCGGCGGCCCACGCAAGATTTCACCGTTCTTCATCCCCGCGGCCATCATCAACCTTGCCGCCGGACACGTCAGCATCCGCTATGGCGCCAAGGGGCCCAATGAGGCCACCTCCACCGCCTGCACCTCGAGCGCGCATTCCATCGGCGACGCCTTTGAGATCATCGCCCGCTGCGACGCCGAGGTCATGATCGCCGGCGGCTCTGAAGCCGCCATCACTCCGATGGGCGTCGGAGGATTCGCCGCCATGCGCGCCCTCTCCACTCGCAATGATGAACCGGAGAAGTCCAGCCGTCCCTGGGACGCCGAGCGCGACGGCTTCGTGATCGGCGAAGGCGCCGGCATCCTGGTACTGGAAGAGCTGGACTTCGCCCGCCGCCGGGGCGCCAACATCCTGGCGGAGGTGGTTGGTTACGGCATGAGCGGCGATGCCTACCACATCACTCAGCCTGCCGAGGAAGGCGACGGTGCTTACCGCGTCATGATGACCGCCATCCGCGACGCCAAGATCCGGCCTGAGGACATCGGCTACATCAACGCCCACGGCACTTCCACCCCGCTGGGCGACAGGCTCGAGACCATTGCCATCAAGCGCGCCTTCGGCGAGCACGCGCGCAACGTTGCGGTCAGCTCCACCAAGTCCATGACCGGACACCTGCTGGGCGGCGCCGGAGGCCTGGAGGCCGGTATCACCGTGCTCGCCCTGCGCGACCAGCAGTTGCCGCCTACCATCAATTACGACCACCCCGATCCCGAGTGCGACCTCGATTATGTCCCCAACCAGTCGCGCAAAATGGACCTCGAGTTCGCCATGACCAACTCCTTCGGCTTCGGCGGCACCAACGGCTGCATCATCCTGCGCCGCTGGACAGAGTAATCGATTGCTTGCGACTGGACCTACCTCACAAAACCGCCAAATCCTAGATTTGTCATCCTTCTATGAAAGAAGGCGCACCTGTCCAGGGATATTTGCGAGTAGGTTGCCGACAGTCTTCTATTCGTGCTCGTGGCACACAAGGTAATGCGAAAACTCGGCCGCCCCATCTGAGCAGGTCCTCTGAGGACAT
>DASYTX010000177.1:0-3096 GCA_036001865.1 Terriglobales bacterium | reverse complement strand
CCGTCTCGCCATTCTTCACCGTGATCGACCCCGTGAATTTGCGATTGGAAATCACCGGCACGCCATTGAAGCTCTGTCCCAGGAGCGATTTGATTTCCGTCTCCAGATTGAGAGTCACATTGGGGCCGTAGAGCTGGGGCGTGGCCTTGACGGTGATGCCCAAGTCCTCGTAGTTGAACGACGGAAATGCCGTCTGGAAGGATTGGTTCTGGATCACCCGCGCCAGCTCCGGCGAGTTGAAAATGGGCGAGAAAGTGGCGTTCAGCACCGGAAAGCGCGAACCTACGCGCAGCGTAGCAGGTTTGCCCTGCATGGCGCGGAGCGTGACGTGCTCCAGGCTCACTGCTGAAGATTCATTCAGCGATGCTGTCGCCGTGACCGGCGGGATGGTAAGACCGAACAGCGTGATGCCGCCGCCGAAGACGGCGAAGGGCTGGGCAAAGATCGATGCCTGCTGCGACTGCAACTGTGCCAGCAGCGCGCTGATGGCGGTGGTGTTGGTCTGGTTGATGCCCCCGCTGGCAAACAATTGGTCAATGAGCTGCTGGATGTCCGGCGTCCCTGTCAGGCCCCGCGCTTCGGTCGGGAGATTGAACATGGTGAACTGCAGCGGGAGATTGATGCCCAGGGTGCGCAGCATCGCGCGGTTCACCTGGAACACTTGCATGTCGAGCATGACCTGGGGAGGCCCGCCGGACAGGTCCTCCAACATCTGAGTGGCGGCATCGAGCACGGCTTTGGGGGCACGCACGACCACGGTCCCTTGCGCCGGCTGCGGCGAGACAAACCGGATGTCGAACAGGCTGCGCAGTGCGCCGACTACCTCAGTCATCTCCTGCGGCGAGGTGGCGTCAGAAAGATAGAAGGTGCGCATCGACATGCGCTCATAACGGCGGTGGTTTTCCGGCGTGTTCGCAGCCACGATCAGCTCGCTCTCTGAGACCGCCGCCCAGAAGGTCTTGGTCAACTGCCCGGTGAGCCGCATCGCTCGATAGAAATCCACCTTCGCGACCTCCAGCCGCACCGGGCGCGCAGCCACCGATTCGTCGAATGCCGCCCTCACACCGAACAAGCGCGCGATGGTGTTGTAGAGGCCGCGGGTATCTCCGCGGAATCTGATGTCCTGTTGCCCGGGACGCGGCTGCAGCTGGATCTCGTCCGACTGCGCTAGCAGGCGCAGCGCCTGTGATGGCTTAGGACTGAACTCGGCCAGCGCATCCTGCAGCCGCTGCGCAGCGAAGTTGTTGTCGGGATCGATCTGTAAAGCCGAACGGAACTCGGCCAGCGCCTCGGGCCGGCGCTTGGCTAGAAGGAGTTGATTGCCTTTCTGCAGGTGATCGTGGACGAGCTGCTGGCGGGCCACCTCTCGCGCCGTCAGGTACTCGATGTTGTACGGCACCCGCTCGGCTGCGGTCTCGAACTCATGCAGCGCCTCGGCGTGCCGCCCCGACTCCCTCAGCTTCAGGGCGCGCCGAAACGACTTTTCTGCTTCCTTAAGGTCTTTCTTGGATGCGCGGCAGTCGCCGGCGACACGGGTGCAGCCCACCGGCGCTGCTGGCTGCCCCCTTTGTGCCGATAAGGGGAGGGTGCAGGCGATTGACAGCAAGATGGGGAACAGCCGCCGCATCAACGCGATTTTACCTTGAGACGCAGCTTGGCCCGATTACCACAGTACATCCCGGTGCCGGCTGCCGGTCGCATATGGGAAAGGTCAGCGTTGGGCCAGCAGTTCCGTGCAGCACTCGACGCAAGTTTCCGGACCATGGGAGAGCAGCTCCGAAGCGCTGTAGATCCCTGTAGCCACCGCGATCACGGGCACCCCCACGGCCCGGGCAGCAAGGATGTCGGACGGCGTGTCCCCTACGACGTAGACCCTGGCCTCAGCGCCCAAGCGGCGGCGCGCCTCAGCGATACCGCTGCGAAAAATGTCCTCGCGCTTCTCCTGGCGGTCGCTGAAACAGCCGAAGACAAAGAAACGGCGCAGCCCACTGGCCTCCAGCTTCCGCCACGCAATCCGCTCCAGATTTCCCGAGGCCAGTCCCAAGAGCTTCCCGGCCTCCTGCAGCAGTGCGACCAACTCCGCCACCGACGGGCACAGCTCCGGCCGCAGGGTGGCCGCGTTGCGCTCCACCTCACTGCACATATGCTCCACTAGCAGGGGCAGCTTGGCCTCGAACTCAGCATCGGAGACGCCCTCCCGCCGCAGCACCGCCCGAATGATGCCGATGTCGGTGTTGCCATGTACAGGAACGCCGTCGATACGCGAGGAGACGCCGAAATACTTCTGCACCGCGCTGTGGAAAGCGTTGTAGTGGACGGCGTCGCGGCTGTTGAGCAGGGTGCCGTCAATGTCAAACAGGTAGGCCTCAGCCGCGTCCCAGCGAAAGCCTGCAGGAGGATTGCCGTTCGGAGTGACGCGCGAAGTAAATGCGTTGGTTTGGCGCATCTCGCTCATTGCCGCAAGGTCAGGCGCTCGATGGCCGTAGCGTGTCCCGTCTTCTCATCGCAATCAACTATGACGGCGCAAAGGCGTACGTCACCCGTAGCCGGTTCAAAACGGGTTGGAATGCCGGTGAGGAAGCGCTGCAGCACCAGCTCCTTCTCAACGCCGATGATGCTGTCGTAAGGCCCAGTCATGCCCACATCAGTCAGATAGGCGGAGCCTTTGGGCAGGATGCGCTCGTCAGCCGTGGGCACGTGGGTATGCGTGCCGATGACCGCCGTCACGCGGCCATCCAGGTACCAGCCCATAGCGATCTTCTCACTGCTGGCCTCGGCGTGCATGTCAACCAGGATCACCTTGGCGGTGACGTTCTTCAGCAAGGCGTCGGCCGTCCGGAAGGGGTCGTCGTTGTCCGGCATGAACACGCGGCCTTGAAGGTTGAGCACAGCATAGGGAATTCCGTTGCGCGTCTGACCCTCGTAGTAGCCCCGTCCCGGCGCAGTTGCGGGATAGTTGGCGGGCCGCAGCACCCGCCGTGCCGGGCTGCTGGCATTGCCGTTGGCCGAGTGGAAATATTCGATGATCTCTCGCTTGTCCCAGATGTGGTTGCCGGTAGTGAGCACCTCGATACCCAGCCCCATCAAGTCTTCCGC
>DASYTX010000176.1:0-11003 GCA_036001865.1 Terriglobales bacterium | reverse complement strand
GACGTCGTAGTCGGCAGGCTCGCGGCCGAGCACGATATCGCGTACACACCCGCCCACCAGGTAGGCCTGGTAGCCGCGGTCGCGCAGCGTGCGCACGATTTCCGTTGCCGAATCGCGAAGCATGATCGAAGCCAGGGAGCGTCCAGCCGTCTCTAATACTATAGAGACATGCATGGCACGCACATCCTCGGCATCGAGACCTCCTGCGACGAGACCGCAGCCGCAGTGGTGCGCTCAGGAGAGCAGGTGTTGTCAAACGTGGTGTACTCGCAGATGGTCCACCAGGAGTATGGCGGAGTGGTGCCGGAGCTGGCCTCGCGCGAGCATCTGCGGGCCATCGTGCCCGTGGTGCGTAAGGCACTCGCCGATGCGAACCAGACCTACGATACGATTGACGCACTGGCCGTCACTCAGGGGCCGGGACTGACAGGCTCGCTGCTGGTGGGCGTCAGCTATGCCAAGGCGCTGGCCTTTGCCCTCGACAAGCCGCTGATCGCGGTCAACCATCTCGAGGGCCACATTCACGCGGTGCTGCTTGAGGAAACGCAGAAGGGCAACCGTGACGTGAGTTTTCCTGTGTTAGCGCTGGTGGTCTCCGGCGGGCACACGCATTTGTATGTGGCCGAGGCGACGGAGAGCGGTTGGGTGTACGAAAACGTGGGACACACGCGCGATGACGCCGCCGGTGAAGCCTTCGACAAGGTGGCCAAACTGCTTGCCCTCGGATATCCCGGCGGGCCCATCATCGAAAAGCTGGCGAAGCACGGCGATCCCATGGCCGTGAAGTTCCCACCCGCGCACATCAAAGGCCGGGCCCGCGCAGGTCGCAGCCGGCCATCGGTGCGCAGCCTGCAGGCTGCCACGACTTACGATTTCTCGTTCAGCGGTATCAAGACAGCGGTGCTGCGCCACGTCGAGACGCACGGCCTGCAAGCCGGCATCGAGGCGCGGCGGCAGACCTTGGCGCAGCTCAGCGCACCCAAGTTCGAGGACTACTTGCGCTTGTGTGACCGCCAGACGCTGGACCTGATTGCGTCGTTCCAGCGGGCGGTCGTCGATGACCTGGTGGGTAAGACCTTGGCCGCAGTGCGTGAACTGGACGCGGCCACGCTCTTCGTCACCGGGGGAGTTGCCGCTAACACGGAGCTGCGTGCCGCGTTCGAGCGCCAAGCCGCCATGGAAGGCCTGCCCGTCTATTTCCCGTCCCGGCCACTTTCGACGGATAACGCCGCCATGATCGCCGCCGCCGCCTACCCGAAGTTTCTCGCTCGCGACTTTGCCGACATGGAGTTTTCCGCGGAAGCGTCCCTGGCGCTGCGCTGAAGCGGCCTGCGGCGGGCACACACCCTCCCTCTTTCGCACGCCGCCAGAGAATTGGGCAACCAGGCTAGGCTTCGCTTATCCGCGTGCGCTCTTCGATGGCCATATCTTTGAACTCACTGGCCTCAAAGACCTCGGCGCATTCCGTGCACTCGACAAACTCGGTGTCTTGGTCACGGGCCACGATGCGCACACGAGGGTGCTGGCAGGGCTTGTCCATGCTGGTGCTCTGGCGTGGGATGCTGGAGGATGGTGTCGGCTGGGATGAACTCATATCCGGAATCGCACCGGAAATCGCGGGTATTGTAGCCTTGCGGCTCGGGATGTCAAGCCCGTCGCGGTAACCGCTGGTAACCCTATCCGCTTCCCTAGGTTTCGATTTGGAAGGTTACGTCGGACTGGACCGCTGCCCCCAAATCGCTGACTAGCTGGATGAGGGGCTGAACGCGCAAGTTGTCGCGAAAGCCGGAAAAATTGGACGCTCGGCCTATTCGGGCATGGGATAGATGCCGGCCCGCCGGGCTTCGGCAATGCGCACAAGGGTCATCTGCGACTGCGAGTACTTGGCCAAGCTGCGCTCAGCGGCACGGGTGGCGTCCTCAAAAGGGGCGCGCCCAGTATAAGAAGTCTCGATGTACAGATAGCGATCGGAACTCGGAGCCAGGCGCACGCCCACATAGGCATGCCCAGGCACCAGCAGCACCAGCGCGTCCATCCCCAGGTTCTCAAACAACGCGGCATAAAGTAGGGCGCCATCAATGCAGTTGGCCGCCTTGATGCGCAATGACTCGCGGGGCGGGCGGACCCGTTCGCTCCACGTTTTATTTCCGCCAAACGTCAGGGAGCTGTTCACATAAGAAACTCCCTGCTGCTGCAGGGCGCGATAGATGGCTTTGGCCTGCGCCACAGTGGATTGCTCCACCAGGGCTTTGCTCTTGCCAGTCTCGTAGCCCGGCAGCCGGCGGCGGGGTGCAAACTCTTTTGCCTGGCTTAGGATCTGCTCCACGCGGGGGTCGTGCGGGGTGATCCAGGAGGCGATGAACGGCGCGTACTTGAAGTTGACGCCCCAGTACATGTCCTCGACCGAGCGCAACCGCACCGGAACGGTGGCGTGGAACAATTCCTGCCCTCCCATGCCGGTGACGTTCACCACGGCAGTGGCGGCAGCGATTTCCCGGTTGCGGTAGAGGCGCGGCAGGAAGGTAGGGGCGAACAGGTACGTGCGCACCTCGCCAGCTCGCATTTCCGCAACCTGGATCTCCTGGTCGCTCCAGCCCGGCACCTCGACGGTGATGCGGTTGCGTAGCGGCACTGAACTTGAGTTGCGTACGATTACGGCCACGGTCCCCCAGCGCCGCTGTTCTGGCTTCTGTAGGGCAGCGTAATTGGCAAACATCGGGAAGATCTCGCCGTCCAGGCCGACGCTGACGCTGTAACTTGGTGCTGGTTGGACCGCCGCCAGCGGAGGTGAGGTGCGTAGGGTTGCGGCCACAGGGTCGTTTGCGCCGGCCGCGACCGAGGCAGGGATCAGGGAGACGGTCAGCAGCGCACAATAAAAGACGCCGCGGAGCACACGGCGACCGAACCAGGACGAAGTGGAGGGCACGCTGGCAGACTAGCGTATTCAGGAAAACGTTCAATCCGGCGGAACCCTTAACTCCTAGCAAGGGTGCTAAGGTCGTTGGCCCGTTGGGCAAGCCGACGAACTGCCCTACAGAAAAATCCGACCCTTTTCGTCGTAAATCCCAATCCATTAAGCCTTAAGGACTTACCATTCGCTGACAGTCTGCAACCACTCCCTGCGAAGGCTTGCGTCCGGACCCGGCACGAGGTTAGAATAATATACGATCAAAAAGGTCGGGTTTTGACTTAGGGCTCTTCCCAGGCCCGGTGCACATGCTCAAGCTTACCAAGAAGGCGGACTACGGCCTCATGGCCATGAAGCACCTGGCCGAGAATCCCGGATCGTGCAGCGCCAAAGAGATGGCGGAGGCTTACGGCATTCCCCAGGAAGCGCTGGCCAAGATCCTGCAGAAGCTGGTGAAGGTTGGCCTGCTGTCGTCGCACCACGGCATGAACGGAGGCTATGTTCTGGCGCGCGATGCACGCAAGATCACGGCGCTGGAGGTGATCAAGGCAATTGACGGCCCGCTGTTCATCACCGCGTGCGTGACTACGCGCGGCGAGTGCTATCAGACAGCCAAGTGCACGGTGCGCGAACCGCTGCGCAAGGTCAACGAAAGCATCGAGGAAGTGCTGAGCAAGATCACGATCTGGGAGATGAAGGAGAAGGAAGAGTCCAGCGGCGCTGCGGCCGAGCCCACTCCGGAGCCCGCCGAACTGGTGACCCTGGCTTGATGCGGTCAAGCCAAGCGAGAGATCGAGGAGATCACAATGAGCAGCAACGGTAGCACGGTAAAGGTAAACGGGCAGGAGGTGAAGCTGCCCATTTACATGGACAACCACGCCACCACCCCCATGGATCCGCGCGTCTTTGAGGAGATGCGGCCCTACTTTATGGACAAGTTCGGCAACGCGGCCAGCCGCAATCACCCCTTCGGCTGGGAAGCCGAGGCGGCGGTTGAAAAGGCGCGCGAGCAGGTAGCCAAGTTGATCGGCGCGACATCGAAGGAAATCGTCTTCACCTCCGGCGCCACCGAGAGCGACAACCTTGCTATCAAGGGCGTCGCCGAGATGTACAAGGAGAAGGGCAATCACATCATCACCTGCGTGACCGAGCACAAGGCGGTGCTCGACACCTGCAAGCGCCTGGAGAAGTACGGCTATCGGGTCACCTACCTGCCGGTACAGCAGGACGGCCGCATCGACCTCGACGACTTGCGGCGCGCCATTGACGACAAGACCATTCTGGTCACCATCATGTTCGCCAATAACGAAATTGGGGTGCTGCAGCCGGTGGAAGAAATCGGCAAGATCTGCCGCGAGCGCGGCGTGCTCTTCCACACTGACGCGGTCCAGGCCGTGGGCAAAGTCCCGGTGGATGTGAACAAGCACAATATCGACATCGCCTCGATCTCCGGACACAAGATCTACGGGCCTAAGGGTGTGGGCGCCATCTATGCCCGGCGCCGCAACCCGCGGGTGCAGCTTGCGGCCATGATCGACGGTGGCGGGCATGAGCGTGGTATGCGTTCCGGAACCTTGAACGTCACCGGCATCGTCGGCCTGGGCAAGGCCTGCGAGATCGCCATGCAGGACTTGTCGCAGGAGATGCAGTACCTCGCGGGGCTGCGCGACCGGCTCAAGCAGAAGATCATGGGGCAACTCGACGAGGTGTACGTCAATGGCTCTCTGGAGCATCGCCTGCCGGGCAACATCAACTTGAGCTTCGCCTACGTCGAAGGCGAATCGCTGCTGATGGGCATCAACGACGTGGCGGTCTCCAGCGGCTCCGCCTGTACTTCGGCGACCCTGGAGCCCTCGTACGTGCTCAAGGCTCTGGGCGCGGGTGACGACCTGGCGCACAGCTCCATTCGCTTTGGCATCGGCAGGTTCAACACCGAAGCTGAGGTGGATTACGTGGCCGAGCGCGTGATCGAGACCGTCAACCGGCTGCGCGAGCTGTCGCCCCTGTACGAGATGGCCAAGGAAGGTATCGATTTGAAGAAAGTGTCGTGGGCTGCCACTCCCGAGTAAGACGGGAGACTGGTTTTGTGAGTTGGGCAGTGGAATCGAACGAGCAGGTTTAGAAATCTAAAGGACTGTGGGTTGAGCGGATGGCTGGATGCCTCCGGCCGCCCGCGAAAAAAGAGGAGAAGGCAAATGGCATACAGCGACAAGGTTTTGGAC
Source organism: Terriglobales bacterium (assembly GCA_036001865.1). Lineage (GTDB taxonomy): Bacteria > Acidobacteriota > Terriglobia > Terriglobales > Acidobacteriaceae > DASYTX01. The sequence goes on along the minus strand of DASYTX010000176.1, from coordinate 5,873 downwards.
CACTACACCAATCCGCGTAACGTGGGTTCGATGGACAAGAGCAGCCCCGAGGTGGGTACCGGGCTGGTGGGCGCGCCCGAGTGTGGCGACGTGATGAAGCTGCAGATCAAGGTCAACCGCGAGACCAACGTCATCGAGGACGCCAAGTTCAAGACTTTCGGCTGCGGCTCGGCCATCGCTTCGTCTTCGCTGGCGACGGAGTGGGTCAAGGGCAAGACCGTGGAGGAAGCGCTGAGCATCAAGAACACTGACATCGTGCGCGAACTCTCTTTGCCCCCGGTGAAGATCCACTGTTCGGTGCTGGCCGAGGACGCCATCCGCGCCGCCATTGGCGACTGGAAGAAGAAGCAGGGCGTGACCTCGCAGGCTCCGGCCGAGGTGCGCTCCGGCCACTAGGGCGAGGGCATTTGGATGTCGACGAGCACGGAAAATCCGGTGACGGAAACTGCGCAGGCGGCCGGAACGGCGCCGCCTGCGGCGACGCCGCCTGGCAAGACCCGCCTGAATGTCACGGAGAAAGCGTTGGCACGCATTCGCTCCGCTATGGTCAAGGAGGGCGTTTCGCCGGAGCAGGGCGGGCTGCGGGTCGGGGTCTCAGGCGGCGGCTGCTCGGGGCTGTCGTACAACATCCGCTTCGACACCCAGCCGCGGGAGCGCGACCGCGTCTTCGAGTTTGGAGATGTGCGCGTCTTTGTAGACCCCAAGTCATACATCTACCTCCACGGCATGACGCTGGATTACAACGAGGGATTGCTGCAATCAGGGTTTGCCTTCGTCAACCCGAACGCCAACAAGTCGTGCGGCTGCGGGTCGTCATTCACCGCCTGAGCGCGGGCGCGGCCGTCCGATCAACAGTTATTGCGCTTTTCGTACCACGGGTGCTCACCTGCCGAACGGCGGCGTCCAGCGGTGGCTGGGGCGACGGCAAGAGTGGGCGGCCGTGGTGAAATTTTCTATGGCGACAGAAAACAAAGTCGCGGTTTCCGTTGTGGGCGCTGCTGAGACGACCGGCACTTGCTGGTCTTGCAGGGAGATGCGCGCGGCGCACTTCTGCGAGGCCTGTGGCAAGGTCCAGCCCGCCCAGCCTACGGATTATTTCTCGTTCTTCGGATTGCCGCGGAAGCTCAACCTCGACACGGCAGAACTGGAACGCGAGTTCTACCGGCTCAGCCGCAGGCTGCATCCCGACGTGTACGCGCGGGCCTCGCGGCAGGAACAGCAGTGGAGCCTGGAGAAGAGTTCGCAGCTCAATGACGCCTATCGCACCCTGAAGGACCCCATCTCCCGCACCGAATACCTGCTGCGCCTGGAAGGCGTGCAGTTGGAAGAGCAATCGCAGGCAGCCACCAGGCAGGCCCGCGAGACCGGGCAGGAGAAGAAGCAGGCGGTGCCGCCTGACCTCTTGGAAGAAGCCTTCGAGTTCAACATGCAGCTTGAAGAGCTGCGCACGAGCAAGAAAATGGGCGAGGTGGGGCCGGAGCTGGTGGAGCAGCTTCGCGAGGCTAAACGAAATTTCGAGCAGAAGCTGGACGCACTGTCGGCCGAACTGAAGCAACTTTGGGACGAATGGGATGCGCTGCCGATCCATGAACACGGCGATTACGAGCAGCACCAAGACGAACCAAAGCGGGCTTACGTGCGCAGCAAGATGGTCGATCTGATTAATAGGCGCTCATACATCCGTAACCTGGTAAGGGACGTGAGCGAAGCGCTGGAGAATTGAGAAATTACCTGATGGAAAGAGTAGTCGGCATCGATCTTGGCACCACGAACTCGCTGGTGGCATTCATGCAAGGGGATACCCCTGTCGTGATCCCGGGCGAGGACGGCTCCAACCTGTTGCCGTCAGTGGTGGCGCTCGATCTCCGTGGCAACATCGTGGTGGGCAATCCTGCGCGCAAGTACCTGATCGAGACGCCGGAGCGCGCCATCTACTCGGTGAAGCGCCTGATGGGCCGCGGCGTGGAAGACGTTCAAGACGAGCTGCGCCTCTTCCCCTTCCGCCTGGCCGCGGACCTGAAACCTGGAGAAGTGCTCCGCATCCGGCTCGGCGACCAGGAGTTCACGCCGCCGGAGATCTCGGCGTTCATCCTGCGCCAACTGAAAAAGAACGCCGAGCGCTACTTCGGTGTCTCGGTAACGCAGGCGGTAATCACCGTGCCCGCGTATTTCAATGACGCCCAGCGGCAGGCCACGCGCGATGCCGGCCGCATCGCCGGGCTCGAAGTCCTACGCCTAGTGAACGAACCGACTGCCGCGTCACTCGCCTATGGGCTGGACAGGAAGCGGGAAGGCACGATTGCCGTATACGACCTGGGTGGCGGCACATTCGACATTTCGATCTTGAAGCTGCATGAGGGCATCTTCGAGGTGGTCGCCACCAATGGCGACACGCATCTGGGTGGCGACGATATCGATAACCTGCTCATCACCATCGCGCTCGACGATATCCTTGGCGACATGCAGCTCGACCTGCGGCGCAACGGCGAGGCGGTGCAGGCCATCCGCAAGGCGGTGATCGATACCAAGATCGCGCTCTCGTCGCAGGACGCAACCGTGATCGAAGTTGATCTCCCCGGCGGCCGCAAGTACCAGCGCGAGATCACCCGAGCGCAGTTTGAGCAGTTGATCGAACCCATCGTCCACCGCACGGTCGGCCCGTGCAAGCAAGCGCTGAAAGACGCCCAGCTCACGCCTGCCGATATCGAAGAGGTGGTATTGGTTGGCGGGTCTACACGCATCCCACGGGTGCGCCAGATCGTCGAGGAGCTGTTCCAGCGCCAGCTGCACTCCGAGTTGAATCCGGATGAGGTGGTCGCGCTGGGTGCGGCCGTTCAGGCCAACATCCTGGCAGGCGGCTCTGAGGCTACCAAGGACATGCTCCTGCTCGACGTCACGCCGCTGTCGCTGGGCATCGAGGCGCTGGGTGGCGGGGTGGTGAAGATCATCCATCGCAACTCGACCGTTCCCGCCTCGGCGACCGAGCACTTCACCACCGGCGTGGAAGGTCAGGCGAATGTCGCTATCCACGTAGTGCAGGGTGAGCGCGAAATGGCCAAGGACTGCCGCTCCCTCGCCCGCTTTGACCTGAAGGGAGTGCCGCCTATGCCCGCCGGCCTGCCGCGCATCGAGGTGAAGTTCCTGATCGATGCCAGCGGCATCCTGCACGTCTCGGCGCGCGAGCAGCGCAGCGGCAAAGAAGCCGAGATCGAGGTCAAACCCACCTACGGGCTGACCGACGAGCAGGTCGAGAGCATGATCCTGGAATCGTTCGATTACGCGGAGGAAGATTTCCGCATCCGGCAGGTGGTGGAAGCACGGATAGAGGCAGACAACATCTTGAACGCGTTGGACAAGGCGCGCAACAACCCGGCATGGGAGCAGCTTTCCCAAGCGGAGCGCAGGCAGATCGACAAGGCCGAAGCCACGCTCAGGAAGGTCAAGGAGCAGGACGACTACCGCGCGATGCGCGATGCCATCGAGGCGCTAAACGAAGCGACCATGCGCCTGGCGGAGCTGATGATGGATACGGCCGTGGCGTCGGCGCTCAAGGGCAAGAGCATGGAAGCAACCGGCATCGAGGAAGGTCCGGCGGCGACGCATCGGATTGCGCCCGCCGAGATCAAATAACTGGAGAGTTTTATGGGTGGCAGAAACCCTTACATCGAAGAAGCGAAGGTCACGCCGGCAACCAAGAAATTCAAGGCGACCTTCATCATGGGCGACGAGCGTAAGGAAATCGAGGTCGATCCGTCGAAATTTCCCTACCAGGACGACGGGCTGGAGGGCAGCATCCTCGATATCGCGATCGGCAATCACATTCCCTTGGATCACGCTTGCGGCGGCGTGTGTGCCTGCTCCACCTGCCACGTCGTCGTACAGCAGGGTCTGGAGAGCTGCAATGAGGCTACCGACGACGAGTTCGACCAGCTCGATGAAGCGCCGGGCCTGACCACCAAGTCGCGTCTGAGCTGTCAGACCGTGCCCGACGGCAGCCAGGACGTGGTGGTTGAGATCCCTGAGTGGAACCGCAATTACGCCCGCGAACAACATTAAAAACCAGGAGTCAGTAGTCAGTAGTCAGTAAGTCTTGCCGAAGGCCGACGACCAATGACCGACGACAGGAGTTAAGTGATGGCCACCGATCTCACCTGGGACGACGCTGAAGAAATCGGCATCGTGCTGCAGGAAAAATTTCCTAACATCGACCCGCTGACGGTACGCTTCACTGACCTGCACCGCTACGTCACCGAGCTGCCCAGCTTTCGTGACAATCCCGCGGCCTCCACCGAGGGCAAGCTCGAGGCCATCCAGATGGCTTGGTGGGAGGAGCACAAGGACGCCCAGGGCTAGGTGCCGCCCGAGCCCAGGTGCCGCGGAGACGCCGTAGCGATGTTCTGGCGCGCCGGTGCCGTACACTAGATGCGGCATGAACTCTCCCCTGCGACGTGCCTGTTTCTTGCTCTCGCTATTCCTGTTCCTGCTCCCCACAGCTCTCTTTGCCAGCGCCTACGATGGGCGCCCGAAGCTGGTAGTGGTTGTCGTCGTCGATCAATTGCGCGCTGACCAGCTTGAGCGATTCCGCCATCAATTTGCCGAGAATGGCTTCCGGCTCTTCCTCGATCGGGGCGCTGTCTTCACCAACTGCAATTACGAGTACACGAACACCCGCACCGGGCCCGGACATGCAACACTGCTAAGCGGCGCGTATCCCCCCGGCCACGGCATCGGCGGCAATGAGTGGTGGGACGCTGACAAGAAGCGCATCGCATATGCAGCGCAAGACCCTGCTATGCAGCTCGTTGGGGCCGAAGGCGGCGGGCTTTCGCCGCACTACCTGCTGGCCAGCACCCTCGGGGACGAGCTGAAGCTCGCCACCAGTGGCCGCTCGCGCGCCTTCGCGGTTTCGCTGAAAGGGCCCGCTGCGGTGTTGGCCGGCGGCCGCACCGCCGACGCCGCCTACTGGATTGAGCATAAGAACGGCGCCTGGATCACTTCCTCCTACTACATGCAGGCGTTGCCGGCGTGGGTGCAGCAGTTCAATCAGGGCCGGCGTGCGGAGAAGTATTGGAACCGGGAATGGAAGGACAGCGCCGGCAAGACTTGGCGCACAACATCTGTCCAGGATGGCTCGCGCACCCGCTTCTTTGACATCGTGGGCGCGACCCCATTCGCCACCGACTACCAGCTCGAGTTCGTGCGCGAGCTGATCACTCAGGAAAAGCTGGGCAGCGGTCCCGCCACCGACCTGCTGATCGTTTCTCTCTCCGCGACGGACATCCTGGGCCACGAGGTCGGGCCGGATTCGCCCCAAGCCGCGGCCATGCTGCTCGCCCTCGACCGTCAATTGGCTGAGTTCTTCGGCTTCCTGGCGCGCCAGTTGGGATTGGCCAATGTGTGGCTCGTGCTCTCCTCCGATCACGGCATCGCGCCGCTGCCGGCCTACGCCGCGAAGCTCCGGTTGCCAGCGGCGCATTTCGATCCTGCCGAGATGCGCAAACGTGTGAACAGTGCGCTGAATGCGAAGCTCTCGCCTGGCCGCAATTTGGAATACGTCACGGCGATTTTCTGGCCGTATGCCTACCTTTCTCCGGATGCGTTCGCGGCCGTCAATATGAAGCAAGCGGAAGCGGAACGCGCTGCCGGTGAGGCGCTGGACAAGGAAGAGCATGTCCGTGGGTTTCTTACCCGCACGCAGTTGGCGCAAGGACAGGTGCCTGCCGATCAACTCGGGCGCCGATACGCCAACAGCTACACGCCCTACGGCGGCTGGTACGTGCTGCTGATGCCGGCAGCCTGGGCGGTCGCTCATCGCACGCTCACCGATCATGCCACGCCCTACAGCTACGACACCCACGTACCGGTGGCCCTCT
>DASYTX010000175.1:0-6735 GCA_036001865.1 Terriglobales bacterium | reverse complement strand
CGAGGGCGGTGAGCTCGAAGCCTATATCTCCATACCTGCCGAAAAGTCCGCAGCGGTGCGGGTTGGCACGCCGGTCGAGATTTTGGGCGACGATGGCAAGCCGCCCCTGCGGACCAAGGTGACCTTCATCTCCCCGCGCGTCGATACCGATAATCAGCTCCTGCTCGTCAAGGCCGCGGTGCCGAACCGCGACCGGCGCTTCCGCAACGACCAGATCGTCCACACCCGCGTGATTTGGGCCGAGGCGCAGCGTCCGGTGATCCCCGTGACTGCCGTCACTCGGCTTACCGGGCAGACCTTCGCCTACGTGGCCGAGAGTGACGGCAAGAAGACCGTCGCCCGCCAGCGCACGGTCCGGCTAGGTGAGGTCGTGGGCAACAACTACGTGGTGCTGGACGGCATTAAGCCCGGTGACAAGATCATTACCACCGGCGTGCAGATGCTGGTGGACGGCATGCCGGTAGCGCCGGAATCTTAGCCCAGCCATGCTCGTCAACTTCTTCATCCGGCGACCGGTGTTTGCGACGGTTTGCTCGCTGCTTATCATTCTGGCCGGCGCCATCGCCATCCCCACGTTGCCCATTTCTCAATTCCCCACACTAGCGCCGCCCCAGGTCACCGTCAGCGCTTTCTACACGGGCGCGAACTCGCAAGCCGTGGAGACCAGCGTGACCACGCTGCTGGAGCAGGCCATCAACGGCGCCGAAGGCATGCGCTATCTCAGCTCGACCAGCGGCAACGACGGGTCGAGCAACGTCACTGCCACCTTCGAGCTCAATCGCAACCTGGACATCGCCGCCGTCGACGTGCAGAACCGTGCCTCGACCGCGCTGGGACGCTTGCCCGCCGAGGTCCAGACCACCGGCGTGACCATCTTCAAGAACTCCGGATCGTTCGTGCTGGCGGTGGGCGTGTACCCCGAAAACCAGCGCTACGACAGTCTCTTCATCAGTAATTACCTCGACGTCTACGTGAAGGACGCTCTGAAGCGGGTCAAGGGCGTGGGCGACGTCATCATTTTCGGCGAGCGCAAGTACGCCATGCGTCTGTGGCTCGACCCCGTACGCCTGGCCAAGCGGGGTCTGACCGCCTCCGACGTGGTCAGCGCCCTGCGCGAGCAGAACGTTCAGGTCGCCGCCGGACAAGTGGGACAGCCACCGGTTGCCGCTGGCCAGCAATTCCAGATCAGCGTGCGCGCCGCGGGGCGGCTGAGTGAGCCCAAAGAGTTCGAAAGCATTGTGCTCAAACGCGCTCCCGACGGCTCGCTCGTCCAGCTTCGTGACGTCGGCCGCGCCGAACTGGGCGCGGAAAGCTACCAAGCAAATCTTTCCTTCAACGGCCATGAAGCTATCGGCCTGGGGGTAATGCAACTCTCCAATGCGAACGCTTTGGAGGTAGCCAGCGGCATTCGCAAGGAAATGGCCCGGCTGGAGCGGCACTTCCCGCCCGGTCTGAAATATCAAATCGCCTTTGACGCCACCGCCGCCGTGGGCGACTCCATCCGCGAAGTGCTGACTACGCTGGCCGAGGCCATCGTAATCGTCATCCTGGTCATTTTCCTGTTTCTGCAGAGCTGGCGCAGCACCCTGATTCCGGCGATCACGATACCGGTGTCGCTGGTCGGCACCTTCGCCTTCGTCAAGCTGTTCGGATTTTCCATCAACACGCTGACCTTGTTCGGCATCACTCTGGCCACGGGACTGGTGGTGGACGACGCCATCGTGGTCATCGAGAACGTTGAACGCCACATCCAGGAAGGCATCGCTGACGCCCGCCGCGCCACTCAGGTGGCCATGGGTGAAGTCACCGGTGCGGTCATCGCAACTTCGCTGGTGCTCATCGCCGTATTTGTGCCCGTGGCGCTTTTTCCGGGCACCACCGGCAGGCTCTACCAGCAGTTCGCGTTGACTATCGCCTTCTCCATTGCCCTCTCGGCCTTCAACGCGCTCACGCTTTCCCCCGCCCTCTCTGCACTGCTGCTTCGCCATGGCGAACGGCCGAAGAACCCTGTGTTCCGCGCCATCAACCGGACGCTGACCAGCGGCACGCAGGCATACACGGGATGGCTGGGTCGGCTGGAGCGACGCCGAGGGCTGGTCCTGGTCCTGTTCGTGGCCGGGCTGGCGAGCAGCTACTGGATCTACCGGGTGGTGCCGACCAGCTTCGTCCCCGATGAAGACCAAAGCTGGTTCATGGCGCTGGTACAGGCGCCGGAAGGGGCTTCGCTCGACTACACCACTGCGGTCGCCAACAAGGCCAGCGCCATCCTGGGCAGCAATCCTGACGTCACCGGGGTATTCGCCGTGCCCGGCTGGAGCTTCGGGGGGGCCGCGCCCAACCGGGCCATGATTTTCATGAATTTGAAAGATATCCGGGAGCGCAAGGGGAGGGAGCATTCCGCCGCGAGCATCATCAATTCCATGCGTGGGCCACTAAGCAGCATCCGCGAGGCCATCGTGGTCCCGTTCCCGCCGCCGCCCATCGAGGGACTGGGCGCCTATGGTGGCTTTCAGTTCCAATTGCAGCAGACCGGCTCCGGCACCATGGAAGAAATGGAACGAGTGCTGCGCGAGCTGATCCGCCGGGGCGGCACCCGCCCGGAATTGCAGGGTCTGTTCACCAGCTTTAGCGCGCGCGATCCGCAATATCTGGTGGAGATTGACCGCGAGAAGGCCAAGAGCCTGGGCGTGCCCTTCACGCAGATCACTTCCACGCTGCAGGTGTTCATGGGCTCGCAGTACGTCAACGACTTCGATTTCAACAACCGCTCCTATCGGGTATACGTGCAGGCTGACCAGCAGTTCCGCTCGCAGCCGCGCGACCTGCGGCAATTCTACGTGCGCTCCGACACCGGGCAGATGGTGCCGCTCGATAGCCTGGTCAGAGTCAAGGAGACCACCAACGCCAGCATCATCGGCCACTACAACCTGTTCCGCACCGCTGAGATCAACGGCGCTGCCGCACCCGGATACAGCTCGGGCCAGGCCATCCAGGCCATGGAGGCCGTGGCGAAGGAGGTGTTGCCTGCTGGCTACTCTTACGAGTGGACCGGGCTGGCCCTGGAGGAGATCGAGTCCGGCGGCCAGTCGCTGCTGTTCTTTGCCTTGGGCCTGCTGGTGGTTTACCTGACGCTCTCCGCCCAGTACGAGAGCTTCGTGTTGCCGTTCATCATCCTGCTGGCAGTACCCATGGCCGTCGTGGGCGCGCTGGGAGCGCAGGCGCTGCGCGGGTTGCAGAACGACGTTTACTGCCAGGTTGGACTGGTCATGCTCATCGGCCTGGCTACCAAGAATGCCATTCTGATCGTAGAGTTCGCCGAGCAGCTCCAGGAACGCGGTATGGGACTGTTTGAAGCGGCGGTGGAGGCCGCCCGCCTGCGCCTGCGGCCCATCCTGATGACCTCAGTGGCCTTCATCCTGGGCGTGCTGCCGCTGGTGTTTGCCAGCGGCGCCGGATCCGCCGGCCGCCATTCCGTAGGTACCACTGTTTTCGGTGGCATGTTGGTTTCCACCTTCCTCAACCTGGTAATCATCCCCATTCTGTACGTGGTGGTGCGCAGTCTCCTGCCGGCAACCGCAGCGCGCTCCGAGCCGGTTCCGGAGCCGGGGACCGATTGAGGTCCCGCCCGCAATAGGCCATTTCCTGGAGCCGATGCCTGGACGCAGATCGCTGCCGCACGCTTGACACATTGCGCTGCGGAGGTTAGGGTTGCCGAGCCATTATCGTAGTGAAAGGTGCGCGCTGCAGCGGCTGTTCACGTTGGGAGGCAGACGCAATCGATGAACGCGCTTCTTATCTATCCGGAGTGGCCGGAAACTTACTGGAGCTTCAAGCATGCGCTGCCCTTCGAGGGCAAGCGCTCGGCCTACCCGCCCCTCGGTCTGCTCACCATTGCCCCTCTGCTGCCCAGCAGTTGGAAGAAGCGGCTGGTGGACACCAATGTCCGCCGCCTGACCGATGACGACCTGAAGTGGGCCGACATCGCGCTGCTCAGCGGCATGCTGGTCCACAAGCAGGACCTGTTCGCCATCCTTGGCCGCTGCCGCGCCCGTGGCCTGCGTACCGTCGTCGGCGGGCCGGTCACCAGCAGCCTGGAAGAGCTTCGTCTTTACGCCGACCACGTGGTTATCGGCGAGGCCGAGGAACTGGTATCGGAATTGGTGCGCGACCTCGAGCAGGGCACGGCCAAGCCCGTGTATTCCGCGGCTGCCATGCCGGATCTTTCGAAGACCCCGTTGCCCGACCTGAGCCTGATTAATCCCAAGCACTACAGCTCAATGGCCATCCAGTTCTCGCGCGGCTGCCCGTTCAATTGCGAGTTCTGCGACATCATCGAGATCTACGGACGCAAGCCGCGCACCAAGGCGCCCGCCCAGGTGATTGCCGAACTGGAACAGCTCCACGAGTACAACTGGCGCGGCTCAGTGTTCCTGGTCGATGACAACTTCATTGGCAACAAGAAGAAAGTCAAGGAGCTATTGCCGGTCATCGCGGAATGGAACATGCGGCAGCAGCGGCCATTTACCTTCTTCACCGAGGCGTCGGTGAACCTCGCCGATGACGGTGGGCTGCTACAAATGATGAAGGACGCGTGTTTCATCCGCGTCTTCCTGGGGATTGAGACCCCGGTCGAGGCCAGCCTGAAAGAGGCGCAGAAGATGCAGAACACGCATCGCAGTCTGCTCGACAGCGTGCGCCACATTCAGGCTTACGGCATGGAGGTGATGGCCGGGTTCATCGTGGGCTTTGACAACGATCCCGAAGACATCTTCGACCGGCAAGTCGAGTTCATTCAGGAGAGCGCCATTCCGCTGGCCATGGTTGGACTGCTCCAGGCGCTGCCGGGGACGCAGCTCTACCGCCGACTCATGAAAGAAGGCCGCATCCTGAACGAGGGCGACGGCAACAATACCGAGTGCCGGCTCAGCTTTGTCCCCAAGATGGATCCGCAGCGGCTCATCGAGGGCTACCAGTCCATCCTCAAGCGGATCTACGCCCACGATGCGTATTACGACCGCGCCCGGAGCTTCCTGGCGCGCTACCACCCTACACATCGCGCCCGCCGCAAGCTCTCCGATTATCGCGCGTTCGTCCGTTCCATCATCAAACAGGGCCTGTTGGACAGCGCTCGCTCCAGCTACTGGAAGTTCGTTCTGGACGCCGCCACCCGCTACCGCCACGCCTTCGACACCGCCATCACCCTGGCCATCATGGGCTATCACTTCCAGAAGCTGACAGAGCGGGTGTGCGAGGTCGAGTAGTCTAATCGCACCTAGTGCAGCGTTTTTGGAATGGGCGTGCTCACCGGTAGCAGCTTGGTGATACGTTCCGCGCGCTTGGGCCAATCTCCCCGCAGAAAGGTGTCAATATCGTCCAGTACCGTAGGGTCATCCGCCCAAACGTGGTGGGCACCGTTTGGAACCGTGATGAGCCGCCCGTTGGGAAAGGTCAGGGCCCATTCTCGCCCCGCGCCATAAGGGGAGTTGCGATCGAGCCTTCCGTGAATCGTTAGGACCGGGATGGGGATAGCAGCGAATCTCTCTTTGGGGACGTCTAGCCTTTGCACATCGCCAAAATGGAATTGCAGGTGCCGCTCGAAATTGAGCGGCAACTCGTTGTCGTACTGGCAGACTTTCGGAATCTTCGACGCGTTGGCCGGATCTCCCACCATCCAATAGCTGAAGAACTCAGCCTGCCTTTCGCAGAAAGCTTTCGGGTTGTTCTTGTCGAATCCCTGATCGCGCAGCTTGGCGAGTTCCGCTCCCTTGGCTCGAATTTTGGCAGGGAGCGTCTCAGGGCCATTGGTCAGCTCTCGAGGATATTCGGTCCCAAATTTTCGCGGCACGGGACCGATCTGCACCAGACGTTCCACCCGCTCCGGATGTTGTGCGGCATACATGGCGACCATTAAGCCGAGGTAGGAATAGCCAATGGGAATGAACTTGCTAAGACGGAAGTGCTTGCGCAGCTGCTCCAAATCATCAACATCGGCTTGAATGGTGAGCTTGGTGCCGTCGCTTACCGTGCTTGATCGGCCCCGATTGCGCATGTCGTAAAGGATGACGGTGCGGCCCTTAGCAAGCTTGGCGAAGTCCTGCTCCATGTAAATAGCGTTGGGAATGAGCACGGTTGGTTGGCCGGTGCCTGCTTTGCGGAAGTAGATCTTCACACCTTCGGAAGTGGTAACGAAACCCTCTTCTGGCCCCTCCGCTCCCCACGTCCACGGGCAGAGAACAATGACCGCGCCTAGTACTGCTGCTGCCAGGTGGTCAAGCAGTGGCTTCATGACTGACACCTCTCGTCCAAACTTCGTGCGTATCTAATGGGACGGGGAATGGCCGCCACGGTCAACAGGAACTAGAAGAATTGAACTGTTCCATTTCCAAAACGTGCTCAGCTAATCCCGCAAAACTTTGCAATCGGAAGTGCAAGACAAATCGGAGTCAGTTCCATTTGCAGAACAACTGGAACCCTGGAATTGACAGGGGTGAAAACTGCGAGTAGGTTCGCTTGGCACAAATGCTACCCTGCTCTCTTGCTCCGGCCCCGCTCATCCCAAGAAAGGAAGTAGTCATGCGCCGCCCAATCCTGCTCATCCTTGCCGCAGCGCTAGTCTTGCTGGCGATTGTGCCCAATGCTGCTGCGGATTCTGTCCTGTTTGGAACAGCGCAGTGCGTCTATACGTTTAACGCTGAAGGCGGTTGTGTGGGTGGGATAACCTTCTACACGACGGCT
>DASYTX010000174.1:0-2849 GCA_036001865.1 Terriglobales bacterium | reverse complement strand
GAAACCATCCGTCGCGCCGACTTCGTTATCGATCTTGGCCCGGGGGCCGGACGCCACGGCGGCTTCGTCGTCGCTCTGGGCACTCCCCAAGACCTCGCCCACACGCCGGGCTCTCTGACCGGCAGATACATCTCCGGCGAGATGACCATCGCGCCCCCGCTGGAGCGTCGCAAGGCCAATGGACAGGCCATCACCGTCCTGGGCGCGCGCGAGAACAACCTCAAGAGCATTGATGCCAGCTTCCCGTTGGGCGTGATGACCGTTGTCACCGGCGTCTCCGGCTCAGGGAAATCGACGCTGGTGAACGATATTCTCTACCGCGCTCTTGCAAAGCAGCTCTACCGCTCGCGCGAGGAGCCCGGTGCGCACAAGTCCATCGCAGGCGCTGAACACCTGGACAAAGTTATCCGCATCGACCAGTCGCCCATCGGGCGCACGCCGCGCTCCAACCCCGCTACCTACACCGGCGTCTTCACCCACATCCGCGATCTCTACGCCATGCTGCCCGAATCGCGCGAGCGCGGATATCGCGCCGGTCGCTTCTCCTTCAACGTGCCCGGTGGACGCTGTGAGGCCTGCCAGGGGGAGGGCCAGAAGCGAATCGAGATGAACTTCCTGCCCGACGTTTACGTGCTCTGCGACATCTGTGGCGGCAAGCGCTACAACCACGAAACCCTGGCCGTGAAGTTCAAGGGCTACTCCATCGCCGACCTGCTTGAGACCTCGGTCGCCGACGCGCTCAATGTGCTCGAGAACATTCCCCAAGTGCGCCAGAAATTACAGACCCTGGTGGACGTCGGCCTCGGCTACATCCATCTTGGCCAGTCCGCCGTCACGCTCTCCGGCGGCGAAGCCCAGCGCATCAAACTGGCCCGTGAGCTTTCCAAGCGCCAGACGGGCAAGACCCTCTACATGCTCGACGAACCGACCACCGGCCTGCACTTCGACGACGTCAAGAAGCTGCTCGACGTGCTGCACCGCCTCACTGATTTGGGCAACACCATCATCATCATCGAGCACAATCTCGACGTCATCCGCAACGCCGACTGGATCATTGACCTCGGCCCCGAAGGCGGCGAAGACGGCGGCCGCATCATCGCCCAGGGCACCCCCGAGCAGGTCGCTCGCAGCAGGAAGTCCTATACCGGCCAGGCCCTGGCACACTTCCTGAAGCGCGGCATCCGCACCCCGGAGCATCAAGAACCGGTACCAGTCTGAGGGGAATCTAGGCCTTCAGTCCCACGTATATTCATTCCAAATTTGACCACTCCCTCCAATCCGCTGCCGGAAACCCAGGCACCGTCTACCACCGAGCCTGTCGCACCGACGCCGCGCGAGCCGGTATGGAACGGTTGGGACGTGATGACTATCGTCCTGGTCGCTATCGTTGGGGTCTTCCTTTTCGGCACCGCGATTGGCGTCGTGCTTTCCATCAAGGGCGGCCTGCCTGCTGCCAAGTCGCCGCAGGCGATCCGGATCATCCTCGTTTCCCAGTTCTTCGCCTACATCCTGGTGCTGCTGGCCATGTGGGCGATCATCACCCGCCAGTATCATCGCCCGTTCACCGAAGCTGTGCGCTGGCGATGGCCCGAGCGCGGCTGGCCGGCCTATCTGCTGGGTGGCGTGTTTCTCGCCGTGGCTGTGCAACTGATCTCAACTCTGCTGCCCATTCCCAAGTCCCTACCCATCGACCGTTACTTCCAGGACCGCACCTCGGCCTACATCATGACTCTCTTCGGCATCAGCATGGCCCCGCTGGTTGAGGAACTGTTCTTTCGTGGCTTCCTTTTTCCCCTACTGGCGCGGCGGCTCGGCCTCGCCGCGGGCGTGCTGCTTACCGCCGCCGGCTTCGCCTTTATCCACGCCTCGCAACTCGCCAGCGCCTGGGCTCCCCTGCTCATCCTGTTCGTCGTCGGCTTGGTGCTGACCTTGGTGCGCGTCCGCTCTCAGTCGGTTGCCTCCAGCTTCCTCATGCATGTCGGCTACAACGCCACCTTGTTCACCATCCTCTACATCGCCACCGACCGCTTCCGTCACCTGGAACGCCTGGTCCGCCAGTAGCGCTAACCATTGATCACTGGCCACTGACCACTGCTTTCCGCTATCGTAGCCTTTCGCATGACATCCGCCCGTCAGCGCCTCCTCGAGCTTCTCGCTGAAAAATCCTTCCGCCTTGGCGAATTCAAGCTTTCCTCCGGTGCCACCAGCGATTACTACATCGATTGCCGCACCACCACGCTCGATGCCGAAGGGGCGCGCACCACAGCCAGCGTTGTCCTCGACGAAATCCACGCCCGCAACTGGCGTCCTCAGGCCATTGGCGGCCTGACTCTGGGCGCAGATCCCATTGTCGCCTCCGTCGCCGCGCTGAGTGCCGAGACCGATTCCCCCATCCACGGCTTCATCGTGCGCAAGGCGGAAAAATCCCACGGTACGACTCGCCGCATTGAAGGCTTCGTGCAGGCCGATGCGCGGGTGGTCATCGTGGACGACGTCTGCACCACCGGCAGCTCCACCGTGCAGGCCATCGAAGCCACCCGCCAGGCCGGGATGGTCGTGGTCGGCGTCATGTGCCTGGTGGAGCGCGAGGAGGCAGGAGGACGCGCTGAAGTCGAGCGCGTAGCTGCGCCCGCACCCTTTATCGCCATCTTCCAGGCTGCCGAGATTCGCCAGCAGTTTCAGCGCTCCAGCACCGGCAGGATCGAGGCGCACCGCACTTAGCGCGACCGCGTATGCCTTTGCTACCATGTTCGGCACCTTTGTCGGCACTTCCCTCGCATGGGGGTATGCAAATGATCGGCAAGCTCGGACTCATCATGGTTGTGGTCAAAGACATGGATCGCAGCGTG
>DASYTX010000173.1:0-5631 GCA_036001865.1 Terriglobales bacterium | reverse complement strand
GCGCGAGTGTGGCCGAGGTACGCGCTGCCCTGGCGCGTCCGCTGGCCTACACCACGGTCATGACCGTGCTCGACCGCATGAGCGGCAAGGGCCTGGTGGAACGCCGCAAGAACGGCCGCGCCTATCTCTACTCTGCCGTGCTCGACCTCGATAACGCGCGGCGCGACGCCCTCACGCGCCTGCTCGCCAACCTGTTTGACAATGACCGCGACGCGCTGGCGCGCTACGTCTCCCGCCTGCGCCCCGGTGCCGCCTCTCCCCTGGGCCGGCCTGCCTCCCGCGCGCCAAAACGCCCCAAGCCCGCCGCCCGCGAAACCGGTTTCGTACCTTCCTTGATTGACGATTCGTTGCTGTAGACAAGATCTGGCGTTCGCAAAAAAAGCCGCAGATGCGGGTTCGCATCTGCGGCTCCTGGTCTAGCGCCGTCACCTGCCGCCGGTGGTGGCGGGCACGATGAGGCTGTGATCAAGGCGCAGGGTGATGCCGGTCTGCGCCGGAAGTTCGACGTCCTTGCCCTTGGTAGCCAGCACGTAGCCGCCGCCGGCGATGGCGCCGATCACGAGACCCTTGAGCGCGCTGCCGAAGATCAGTCCACCGACCGTGCCGATAGCGGCGCCAATACCAACACCCTTGGCAGCGGTCGAGCCCTTGGTGCCCGACTCCACCTGACCCTCTTCGCCGGTGGCTTTCTCATTCACCGAGCCTAGTGTCGCGGTCAGCGGGACGGTGGCGCCGTTGGGCAGGATGACCTCGCGGAAACGCAACTGCAGCTTGCCACGCCCGCGGAGCTGCGGCAGGGTCTTGCCGGTCTCCGCCTCGGTGACCTCGCCGTTGATGCGCGAGCCTGCGGGGATGGCTACCGAGCCGTCAACCGCCCGCACCGGCTCCGTGACCAGCGCGGTGAAGCGATCGCCTACCTGCGAGGTCTTGGTGGAGAGCGCGGTCTCGAGCGCTGCGCGGATCTCGGTGCCTGCCGGAACTTCTTTGCCACTCGTGGAGGTTGGCACCTGCTCGGCTGCACGACGCCCCAGCACCGGCCCGCCCTGAGCGGTCGCCTGTCCGGCCTGCTGGTCATACACCGGCGGGCCGCCGCGGGCCACGGTGCGGAAGGAGTTCACCGGGCCAGTGGCCGTGCCGGTATCAACCTGAAAGTAGTAGGTGGTATTGGGCATGAGGTTGGCGAGGTGGACGCGGTGGAAGGTGCTTCCACCTGCGGCCTCGGCGGTCTGGGTCAGGTTGTTGCGGTCGGTGCCGTAGAACACGCGGCTATCGGCGGGTTCACTGGTAGACCATGTAATCACCGCCGACTGCTCGTCGGCATACTGGATGATCGGCCCGCGGGTGATGCGCGCTGCCGGCTCGGCCATGCGTCCCGCGGAGACCTGGGTGGGGCGATAGTCGCGGATGGGCGGCGCGCCTGTGGCTACGGTCTGGAAGCTGTGCCGGGCGCCGGTGCCGGGTTCGGCCTGCCCCGTGTCGATTTCGAAATAGTAAGTCATGCCCGGCTTCAGTTTCGTCAACTGCACACGGTGCGTGGTGCCGCCGTACGGCGATTCCGCCACTTGGTTCAGGTTTTCTGGGTCGGTGCCGTAGAAGACACGGCTGTCGGTCGAGATATCGGTCGACCAGGTGATGACGGCAAACTGGTCGTCGGCGTACTGGATAGTCGGACCGCTGGTGATGCGTGCCTGCCCAGTCGCATTGGTTGTAGCTTGTGGATTGGCGACTGCCAGGGTCACAAGCGCGGCCGCGATCGCCAGCGATAGCCCGCACTTCTTCAGCGCCTTGGAGTTCATGAATGCACCTCGCAGATTTATTGTCCTGGGACGGCCACTCCGATTCCCTGATTAGATGCCGGCTGCTGCTGCCCGTTCTGGAAAAATGCGCTGCCTGCGGCCCGCTGCTTGCAGGCTGCACCGGCCTTCTGATACAACGGCTGCGGCCAAGGAGGTGTCCTATGCGCCGCAGCCAGCTTACGCTTGCAATGGTCCTGTTGCTGCTTATGACGCTCGTCGCCTGTGGGCCCACCCAGAAGCCGGCTGAAACGGGGGCTACCACCACCCAGAAGGAAGCGGAGAAGCCGGGCCTCATGGAGCGCCTGACCGCCAAGCCCATCACCGTTCCTGAAGGGACGGTACTGACCGTGCGCCTGAACGAGTCCATCAGCTCGCGACGCAACACGGCGGGCGATGCCTTCACCGCCACCGTGATCAACCCGGTCGAGGTCGGCGGCAAGGTGGTCATTCCCAAGGGCGCCACCGCCACCGGCTCCGTGGTCGAAGCCGTGCCGCTGGGCCGGTTCAAGGGCGGTGCCAGGCTGCGCATCACGCTGGAATCGGTCAACATCGGGGGCACCAATTATCCCATCGAAAGCAGTGCGGTGGCGCGAGCGATGAAGGGAAAGGGTAAGCGCACCGCCGGGTTCATCGGCGGCGGCGCGGGAGCGGGAGCACTGATTGGCGGTCTGGCCGGCGGCGGCAAGGGCGCGGCCATTGGCGCGCTGGCGGGAGCCGGAGCGGGCACTGCAGGCGCCGCCTTTACCGGCAACAAGGACATCGTGCTGCCCGCCGAGTCCGCCGTCAGCTTCCGTCTGCTTAAGCCGGTGGAAGTGAAGATGTAGCCCTGGGTGGTACCGGCTCGGCTCGGATGCCCGACGGCTTCTCATGCTCGACTTTTCCCGTTTTCACGTCCTCACCTTCGATTGCTACGGCACGCTGATCGATTGGGAGGCGGGCATCGTTGGGGCACTGCGGCCGCTGCTGGCTTCTCATGGCAAGACGCTCAGCGACGACGAAGTGCTCCAACTCTACGCTGAGCTGGAGAGCGAGGCGGAAGCTGGGCCATTCCGGCGTTATCGCGACGTTCTAGAAGAAGTGGTGAGTGGCCTCGGCAAGCGTCTGACCTTCACTCCAACCGTGGCCGAGTTGCAGTCGCTGCCGCGTTCGCTGCGGAAGTGGCAGCCGTTTCCCGATACCGTCGCAGCCCTGCGCCGGCTCAAGTCAAAATACAAGCTGGCTGTGATATCGAACGTTGATGATGATCTGTTTGCCGACACGGCGCGCCTGTTGCAGGTGCCATTCCACGATGTGATCACTGCCCAGCAGGTGGGCAGCTACAAACCCTCGCACAAAAATTTCGAAGTCGCGATTGCGCGGTTGGGCATGGCTCGCGAGCAAGTTCTGCATGTTGCCCAGAGCCTGTTCCACGACATTGCGCCAGCCAAAGAGCTGGGACTGGCGACCGTGTGGGTAAACCGGCGCGCGGGCAAACAGGGCACCGGGGCGACGCTGCCGGCTGGCGCGAAGCCTGACCTCGAGGTGCCCGACCTGGCTACGCTGGCGGCGATGGCAGTGCCGGAGCAGTCGCCAGTCCCCAGTCGCCAGACCAAGATCTAGTATTGTCGTCCTGAGCGCAGCGAAGGACCCCTACCCGCGAAACAAGCTGCTCAAATAGGGATGCTTCGCTGCGCTCGGCATGACAAATCCGCGGGGACGGCTTTTCCCAGAAACACAATGGGCGGCCTCTTGGCCGCCCAACTGATTACTGAGTACCGAGCACAGAGTACTGGTTTTTCTTACGCCGGCGCTGGCCGCTCGCCCGGCCGCACAGGCTGCCGCGCGCCTTCCGGCTTGAGCACCTGCTGCACTTCCTCTTCGCGCGGTGCTGGCTTGGTGGGCAACTGCTTGCCTTCGATAATGAGCTGGATCTCGTGCGCGTCCAGCACCTCTCGCTCCAGTAGAGCGATGGCGACCTGCTGCAGAGTATCGCGGTTGCTGCTGAGGACATCGTAGGCCGACCTATAGGCTTCGTCCACGATGCGGCGCACTTCCTGGTCGATCTTGATGGCGGTGGCCTCGCTGTAGTCGCGATGCTGCGCAATCTCGCGCCCCAGGAAGATCTGCTCTTCCTTCTTACCGAAGGTGAGCGGGCCCAAGTCGCTCATGCCCCACTCGCACACCATCTTGCGTGCCAACTCAGTGGCCTGCTCGATGTCGTTCCCTGCGCCCGTGGTCATGATATTGAGGAAGATTTCCTCGGCCACGCGGCCGCCCATCATGATGGCGATACGCGTCCGCAGGTAGTCGCGGCTGTAGGTGTGCTTGTCGTCGATGGGCAACTGCATGGTGACGCCCAGCGCCATGCCACGCGGGATGATGGTGACTTTATGCAGCGGGTCGGAATGCTTCATCATGGCCGCCACCAGCGCGTGTCCGGCCTCGTGATAGGCGGTCATGCGCTTCTCCTCGTCGGAGAGGATCATCGACTTGCGCTCGGCGCCCATCAGGACCTTGTCCTTGGCCAGCTCGAAGTCGTACATGGTGACGGTCTTGCGGTTGTTGCGCGCGGCATTCAGCGCGGACTCGTTGACCAGGTTGGCCAAGTCAGCGCCGGAGAAGCCCGGCGTGCCCCGCGCCAGCACGGTGAGATCGACGTCGTCATTGAGCGGAATCTTGCGGGTGTGCACGCGCAGAATTTCTTCGCGCCCACGCACATCCGGACGCGGCACGACCACCCGGCGATCAAAACGTCCCGGACGCAGCAGCGCAGGATCGAGCACGTCCGGCCGGTTGGTGGCCGCGACCAGGATGACGCCTTCGTTGGACTCGAAGCCATCCATCTCGACCAGCAACTGGTTGAGCGTCTGCTCGCGCTCGTCATGCCCGCCGCCCAAGCCGGCGCCGCGATGACGGCCCACGGCGTCAATCTCGTCGATGAAAATGATGCAGGGAGCGTTCTTCTTCCCCTGCTCGAACAAGTCGCGCACGCGGCTGGCGCCCACGCCTACGAACATCTCCACGAAGTCCGAACCGGAGATGGAGAAGAACGGCACGTTGGCTTCGCCGGCAACGGCGCGCGCCAGCAGGGTCTTGCCCGTGCCCGGCGGCCCGACAAGCAGTACGCCCTTGGGAATTCGCCCGCCCAGTTTCTGGAACTTCTGCGCCTCGCGCAGGAACTCGATGATCTCGCGCAGCTCTTCCTTGGCTTCATCCACGCCGGCCACGTCCTTGAAGGTGACCTTCTTTTGCTGCATGGAGAGCAGGCGCGCGCGGCTCTTGCCGAAGCTCAGGGCCTTGGATCCGCCGGTCTGCATCTGGCGGATCATGATGAACCACAAGGCGGCGAACAGGATCAGCGGCGAAAGCTGCAGCAGCCACGAGGGCCAGTTCCCGCTCTGCCCGTCCTTGACGCTGATCAGCACGTTCTTGTCGCGCAGCATCTTGATCATGTCCGGGTAGTTGGCTGGAACCGTGGTGCGGAAGCCGGTCTTGTCGTTGCGGTACTTGCCCCGCACCTCGGTGTTCAGGATAGTGACCTCGGCCACGTTCCCCTGGTCGACCTGCGACATGAACTCCGAGAAACTGACCTCGCGCTCCTTGGAGCCGCTGCCGCCGGCCTTTACCACCTGCCACAGCAGCACGCAGGAGAGCACGATCACCAGCCAGAACACGATGGTCTTTACGGTTGAGTTCACCTGAAACTCCCTGTGCCTTTTCCTAACCTGGGTTCCAAAACGGGAAGGCCCGGTCGGCCCTGTTCAACGCCCGGCTGCTCCGTTTCTCTATCCCCGCAAACCCTAATAATACCTTGAGCCCGCTATCCTGTTAGATGCGGGCGGCCGAACTTCGATTT
>DASYTX010000172.1:0-5625 GCA_036001865.1 Terriglobales bacterium | reverse complement strand
GACCGCATCAGCGCTAAGGCTTCCACCGGCCTGATCGAACAACACCGCGTTAATGGGATAGATGTACGCCACGGTCATGACCAGTGCGATCAAGGTACAGACAGCAGGTATGAGCAACCAAAGCCGGTGCGTCTTCAAGTGCCAACCCGCGACCAAGCCCAGCACCAGCGGCAGGCCGCGCAGCACCATGGTGGGCGGCCCGAAAAAGTGACGCACCGTCTGCATAAAACCTGTTCCCGCGAAGAAAGCGCGGACCGACTCTGGAGGGAGGCGCTCCACAGCGGCACGATCACCACCATCTGATAGATCGTCCCACCGAACCAGATGGCGATGGAAATCACGTTGTACCAGAGCAGAACCTGCGGTACTCGGGTGCGAAGCGGCATTTCTTTTTTCTCGACGCGGAATTATAGGCCGTCTGCTGCTGCCGATCTCTGGGCCGACGACCGAACGACCAACGACCGACAACGCTTTTCTTCTCCGAAGCTTTCCGCTTTCCCTGACCGTCTAATACACTGAAGGTCTTCATTCATGCACATTCTGGAAGCCGTGCGGATTGCCCTGCTGTCGCTGTGGGCCAACAAGCTCCGTTCTGTACTCACGCTGCTGGGTGTGGTCATCGGCGTGGCCGCGGTCATTGCCGTGGTCACCTTCGTCAACGGCATCAACGGCTACGTGGCGGAGAAGATCTTCAACCTGGGGGCCGACGTCTTCATCATCGCCAAGATGTCGCCCGTGCAGACCAACATCGATGAGTTTCTGGAAGGACAAAAGCGCAAGGACCTGAAGCTGGACGATTACTACGCGGTTCGCGACAGCTGCCGCAACTGCAGATACGTGGGCGCGTCCACGTTCAATCCCAATGGGCACGTCAAGTACGGCGAGCGCGAGATCACCGACACCTGGGTGCGCGGCTTCACGCCCTCGATGCTGCCCATCCAGGACCTGGAACTGGTGGCCGGCCGCGGCCTCACCGACAGCGACGTCAACAGCTCCGCCAGTGTCGCCATCATCGGCTACGACATCGTGGACAACGTCATGCCCGGCACCGATCCCGTGGGCAAAGAAATCCGCCTCGACGGCCGTGGCTACACCGTCATCGGCGTGGGCAAGCGCAAGGGCAAGACCTTGGGGCAGAGCATGGACAACTACGCCATCATCCCCATCACCTCAGGGCTGCGGCAGTACGGCTCTAACGTCAGCATCCGCATTGCCGGCAAGGCCTACGGCATCGCCACTCTGGACGAAGCCATGGACGAAGCGCGCGTGATCGTGCGCTCCCGCCGCCACGATCTCCCCGGCGAACCCGACAGCTTCTCCGCCGAGACCAACCGCAGCTTCCTCTCGCTATGGTCCGACCTGAGCGGCAAGTTCTTCATTGCCATGATCGCCATCGCGTCGATCTCGCTAGTCGTGGGCGGCATTGTGATCATGAACATCATGCTGGTGTCGGTCACCGAGCGCACCCGCGAAATCGGTATCCGCAAGGCCATGGGTGCGCGCAGCATCGACGTGCTCCGCCAGTTCCTCATCGAGGCGAGCACCATGGCGCTGGTAGGCGGGGTGCTGGGCGTGGCCACCGGAATCTTCGTGGCCAAGACGGTGACGCTGCTGATTGGGATGCCCTCGGTGATCAAGACCTGGGCCGTCGTGGCCGGGCTGCTGGTTTCCGCTAGCGTCGGCATCTTCTTCGGCGTCTATCCCGCGCGCCGCGCCGCGCGCCTCGATCCCATCGCCGCCCTGAGATACGAACTCTAATGGCCATCCGCAAGGGCGACTTCGGCGAAATCCTGGGCATGGCGCTGGATACCATCCGCAAGAACAAGCTGCGCTCCGGCCTGACCGTGCTCGGTGTGGTCATCGGCGTGGGCACGGTGGTGGGCATCTCTTCCGTAGTGGTAGGGCTGAACGACAATTTCAATTC
Organism: Terriglobales bacterium; assembly: GCA_036001865.1. Classification (GTDB taxonomy): domain Bacteria; phylum Acidobacteriota; class Terriglobia; order Terriglobales; family Acidobacteriaceae; genus DASYTX01. The sequence continues at coordinate 3,701 of DASYTX010000172.1, read as the reverse complement.
CTCCCTCAGCCAGTGGGGATCCAACCTCGTCATCGCTTTCCACATGCCGGCCATCCAGTTTGGCCGCCCTTCGGAAGAAATCCGCAAGCGCAAGGAGCTGACACTGGAAGACGCGCTGGCCATGGAAGACCTGCCCCACGTCAAAGAGGTCACCGCCGGGGTGCGCCATTTTCTACCCCAGTTCGGCGCGGGCTCCTACGTCGTCAGCTACAAGGGACGCAAGGCCAAAAACGTGATCCTCGAGGGCGACACCGCCTCCGTCAAAGACGTCTACGATCTCGACCTCCGCTCCGGCCGCTGGTTTACGCAGATCGAGGAAGACAACCACGCTCACGTGATCGTTCTCGGCTCGGAGACCGCCGACGAACTGTTCGGACAGGAAGATCCCGTCGACAAGGATCTGCAGATCGAAGGCCAGACGTTTCGCATCATCGGCGTCACCGTGCCCCGCAAGAACGCCTTCGGTGGCGGTAAGAATCCCGAAGACAACATTGTGGTCTTCCCGCTGGCCACCTTCCGCAAGCTGCATCCCGAACTCAAGCAGCACTGGATCACGGTCAAGGCCACCTCGCAGCAGGACATGCCCAAGGCCATGGACGAAATGCGCGAGTTGCTGCGCCGTCGCCGCAAGATACCGCCTGAGAAGCCCGACAACTTCGACATCTTCACCCAGGAGTCCATCACCGATGTCTGGAACCAGGTCACGGGCGGGTTGTTCGTCTTCATGTTCGCGGTGTCCAGCGTGGGCCTGCTGGTGGGTGGTGTGGGCGTGATGAACATCATGCTGGTATCGGTCACCGAGCGCACCCGCGAGATCGGAGTGCGCAAGGCCATGGGCGCGCGACGGCACGACATCCTGCTGCAGTTCACCATCGAGGCCGTCACACTTACCGCCATCGGGGGGCTGCTGGGCCTTGTGTTGGGCGCGCTGCTCACCCTCGGGGTGCGTATGTTCTCCAGCCTGCCGGCAAGTATGTCGGTGTTCTGGGTCGCGACCGGGTTTAGCGTAGCCGCGGGCGTCGGCCTGGTGTTCGGGATTTATCCTGCCTGGAAGGCCGCTCGCCTGGATCCCATCGAAGCGCTGCGCTACGAGTAGTCTCCAGCTGGTCTAGAAAGTTGGGAGTCCTTCGGAAGGACACGGCTTCGGCCTGCGTGAGAGAACAGGGCAGCTCCCGTGCCCTAGGCACGCCCTTACTTAGCCCAGCGCTTCAGCGCTGGGTAGCGGAGGAGGACGAGGAAGTCCCGTAGGGACGAGCCTCCAACGTTTCCACCTCCCCATTTAGCGAAGCCACGCGTGTAGACTCAGCCCGATGCTCCGGGTGATCGCCTTCATCGCGGCAGCGGGCGCGCTGTCCGCGCTTGTTTACTACCTGTTGGCGCTTTCGGCTCTGCGCCGCTTCATGCAACGTGCGCTTGCAAACAATGAACTGACACCACCGGTTTCCATTCTCAAACCGCTGCACGGCCTTGATCCTAAGATCTACGAATGCCTCCGCAGCCATTGCGTCCAGGCCTATCCCGAGTACGAAATCATCTTTGGCGTCAACGACGAGGGCGACCCTGTCTTGCCGCTCGTCGAGCGTCTCCAGCAGGAGTTTCCCCAGCGTGAGATGCGAGTCCAAGTCTGTCGTGAAGTGCTGGGCGCGAACCGCAAAGTCAGCAACCTAATGCAGATGCTGGAGCGCGCGCGCCATCAGTACGTGCTTATCAATGATGCTGACATTCGTGTCCCGCCCGACTACCTGCAGCGGGTGATGGCCGAATTCCGCGATCCCAAGGTCGGCCTGGTGACGGCGCTCTACCGCGGTCTGCCAGGAAGGACTTTTTCATCCCGCCTCGAGGCTCTGGGTCTCGCGGATTTCGCTGCCGGCGTGCTGGTGGCGCCGATGCTGTTCGGCTCCATGGATTTTGCCCTCGGCTCGACGGTCGCACTGCGGCGCGAAGCGCTCGATGCGGTGGGCGGCCTGCGGCCCATCGTTAACCACTTGGCCGACGACTACGAACTTGGTCAGCGCATTTCCAAAGCAGGGTTCAAGGTCGTGCTCGCGAATGTTGTGGTGGAGACCGCCTTGCCCGATTACTCTTTTCGCGACTTCTTCCGCCACCAGTTACGCTGGGCGCGCACCATTCGCGCGGTGCGTCCCTGGAGCTACTTCGGCACGGTGCTCAGTTTCGGCCTTCCCTGGGCTGTGCTGGCCGTGGTCGCTGCCGCGCCGGCGCCACACCCCTGGTACTGGGCGCTGCTCGCGATGGTCGCCGTTGCGCGAACTGCGATGGCGGTAGCTGCTGCCTCTGCGCTGCGCGACCGACGCCTGCTGCGCGACCTCTGGCTCATCCCCCTTCGTGACCTGTTGGCTGTCGCGATCTGGGCCGGCGCTTACCTCAGCAACACTGTCGATTGGCGTGGCCAGCGCTTTGTCCTCAAGGACGGCAAGCTGGCCCCCATCGATCTGTGACGCCTTCGTGCTCCTTCGTGTCCTTTGTGGTTAAATTCTTCCGCGGCCATGAAGTTCAGTTTCAAAGTCGGCGACGTCACCATCGGCGGCGACAAGCTCTTCCTCATCGCCGGTCCGTGCGTGATCGAGAGCGAAGCGCACGCGCTGAAGATGGCCGAGTCCGTCGCCGGTGTCACGCGGGCGATGCGCCTGCCATTTATCTTTAAGGCTTCCTACGACAAGGCCAACCGCACCTCGATCAGAAGCTTCCGCGGCCTGGGGCTTGAGGAGGGCCTGCGCATCCTGCGAAAGATTTCGCGCACGGTAAAAGTGCCGGTGCTGACCGACGTGCACCAGGCCGCAGACGTGCCACGCGTCGCCGAGGTCGTCGATGTCCTGCAGATTCCCGCATTCCTCTGCCGCCAAACTGATCTGATCGTCGCCGCCGGCAAGAGCGGCCGCGCGGTGAACATCAAGAAGGGTCAGTTCATGGCGCCCGCAGACATGCGTCACTCGGTTGAGAAGGCCCGCTCCACCGGCAACGACCGCATCTTCGTCACGGAGCGCGGCTCCACTTTCGGCTACAACAACCTTGTGGTGGACATGCGCTCGCTGGCCATCATGCGCGAGTTCGCCCCCGTGGTCTTCGATGCCACCCATTCTGTGCAACTGCCCTCGGCCGCAGCGGCGGACGGGCAGGCGGTTTCAGGTGGGCAGCCGCAGTTCATTCCTATGCTGGCGCGCGCCGCCGTAGCCGCAGGCGTGGACGGCATCTTCATGGAGGTCCACGACCACCCCTCCCGCGCCAAATCCGACGGACCCAATGCAATGCGGTTGGATAGGTTGCGCGCCGTGCTGCAGGAGCTGCTCGCGGTCAGACGAGCGGTTGGGGGAAAACGCATCGTCCAGTAATCAACATCGGGGCACCGAGACCCCAGGTACCCGGAACCGACCTCACGAGCACTCAGCGTAGAGTCGGTTTTCTGATCGTGCCGTAGGCACGCCCTTACTTAGCCCAGCGCTTCAGCGCTGGGTAGCAGAGGGAGTGCGAGGAAGTCCCGTAGGGACGAGCCTCGGCCGGCAAACCAAAGCGCCCGCAGATTTGACCTTAGTCAGTGAATCGTGCCGTAAGCACGCCCTTACTTAGCCCAGCGCTTCAGCGCTGGGTAGCAGAGGGAGTGCGAGGAAGTCCCGTAGGGACGAGCCTCATCCGGATAAACCTCGTGCCTACGGCACGAATCGGGCGCTCTCGTCCATCGTTTTTGC
>DASYTX010000171.1:0-15827 GCA_036001865.1 Terriglobales bacterium | reverse complement strand
CTTGGCATGGCCGATGTGCAGGTAACCGTTGGGCTCGGGAGGGAAGCGCGTCTGGATGACGGCATCGCCAAACTTCCTCGTTTTGAGATCTTCAATGATGATGTCGCGGATGAAGTTGGATGGACGAGGCTCCGCCGCCGGGACGCTGCGGGTTTCAGCGAGAGAGGTCGGCGTGTTGTTCTTGTGTGAGCTCATGCCGGTAATGACTGCGTGGCACCAAGTTTCTGCAGCGCCTGGTCGATGCGCTCCAGCACGGTTTCGCGCCCCAGGACTTCCAGCGTCTCGAAAAGCGGCGGCGCGGCGGTGCGGCCGGTCACGGCCACCCGGATGGGCGTAAACATCTGCCCGGGCTTGAGTCCCAGCTCTTGGGCAGCGGCCCGCAGGGCTTGATCCAGCGCCTGGTGTTCGAAGGCGGTTTGCGCCAGCACCTCGCGGGAGCGCTCCAGCGCCTTGCGCGCCATGGCGAGATCGCCCTTTTGCGGAACGAGCTGTGCGGCATCGAATGGCGGCAATTGCTTGACAAAGAAGAAATCGGCCACCGTGAGCACGTCGCGCAGCACCTTGATGCGCTCCTGAATCAGCGGGGTCACGCGGCGCATGTATGAGGGCTCCACCGAGTATCCGGCAGCGCGCACCACCGGCAGCAGCCGCTCGCTCAACTCATCCGCTGGCATGGCGCGGATGTACTCGGCATTGAACCACTCGAGCTTGGCGCGATCGAACACGGCGTTGGAGCGCGCGATAGCGTCGAGCGAGAACAGGCGGATCATCTCCGCATCGCCCATGATTTCTTTCGATGAGTCGGGCGGTGTCCAGCCCAGCAGCGCCAGGAAATTGCGGAAGGCTTCGGGCAGGAGCCCCTCGTCGCGGTAGGCGATCACGCTGGTAGCTCCGTGGCGCTTGCTCAGCCGCGTCCTGTCGGGACCGAGAATCAGCGGCACGTGGGCAAACACCGGCAGCTCCGCGCCCAGGGCTTGGTACTGCAGGATCTGCTTGGGCGTATTCGAGATGTGGTCAGCGCCGCGGATCACGTGGGTGATGCGCATGTCGATATCGTCAGCTACCACGCTTAAGTGATAAGTCGGCGCGCCATCGGAACGCAGCAGGACAAAGTCCTCGACCTCGGTGTGCGCGATCTCGATGCAACCCATGACCGCATCGTCCCATGCGGTCGCGCCCGTCTCCGGCACGGCAAAGCGCACCGCCGCCGCTTCTCCTGCCGCGCGACGCCGCTCGGCCTCCTCGCGCGGAATTTGCCGGCAGGTGCACTCATGCCTCGGCGGACGCCCCTCGGCCACCGCGGCCGCGCGCCGCTGCTCCAGCGACTCCTTGGTGCAGAAGCAGTAGTAGGCATGCCCACTCTCGACCAGCCGCGCCGCCGTCGCGGCATACAGCTCCATGCGGTCAGACTGGTGCAGCGGCCCCTCGTCCCAGTCGAGGCCCAGCCACAGCATGCCGTGCAGGATGCCCTCGACCATCTCCTGGGTGGAACGCTCGAAGTCGGTGTCCTCGATGCGCAGGATGAAGGTGCCGCTATGATGGCGGGCAAAGAGCCAGTTGAACAGCGCCGTACGCGCCCCGCCGACGTGCAGATAGCCGGTAGGCGACGGCGCAAAGCGTACGCGGACGGACATCCGTTCAAATCTAACACGCGCGGCTGCCGGCCACCGCCAGAGGCTACCGAACAGCATTGACTCGCGGTGTGTGACACCCTACTATGCAGCCCCTAGGCGGGGTGTCCTTTTGATCGGCCGCACCATCTCCCATTATCGCGTTGTCGAGAAGTTGGGTGGGGGCGGCATGGGCGTAGTTTACAAGGCCGAGGACACCAAGCTGGGCCGCTACGTCGCCCTCAAGTTTCTGCCTCCAGAGGTCGCTGGCGACCGCGCCACGCTGGCGCGTTTCCAGCGCGAGGCGCGCGCAGCCTCCGCCCTGAACCACCCACACATCTGCACGATCCATGAGATCGCGGAAGACGCCGGCGAGCACTTCATTGCGATGGAGTTCCTGGACGGACAGACTCTGAAACACAAGATCGAGGATCGTCCCCTGAAGCTCGGCCAGGTGCTGGACTTGGCCATCCAGATCGCCGAGGCGCTTGACGCCGCGCACTCCGCGGGCATAGTGCATCGCGATATCAAGCCGGCCAATATTTTCATCACCACTCGCGGGCAAATAAAAGTCCTCGACTTCGGTCTGGCAAAGCTCTCACCGCAGCGTAAGGCAGTGGCAGAAGCGGTAGCAGCCACATCGGGACCTACGACCGTTACTGAAGAGCATTTGACCAGCCCGGGTACGGCCATGGGCACAGTGGCCTACATGTCGCCGGAGCAGGCCATGGGCGAGGACTTGGACGCGCGCACGGACCTGTTTTCCTTTGGGGTCGTTCTCTACCAGATGGCCACCGGCGTTTTGCCCTTCGCGGGCAATACCTCTGCGGCCATCTTTAATGCCATTCTCAGCAAGGCTCCGGTGTCGCCGATACAACTGAACCCCGAACTGTCCCCCGAACTGGAGCGAATTCTCAACAAGGCACTGGAAAAGGACCGGGAACTGCGCTGCCAAACCGCGGCCGAGATCCGTTCCGACCTGAAGCGTCTCAAGCGAGACTCTGAATCCACTCGCTCCGGCGCCGCCGCGGCGGAGGCAGACGAAGCATTCGTTGGGGTGAGTCCGGTTGTAGCGCCCGTGCGGACGTGGGGAAAGGGGCTTCGAGCAGCCCTGCTGGTCAGCGCAGGCTTGTTGTGCCTTGCGGTAGGCGCCTACGTTGGAAAGAGGTGGTTTGAGAACCCGCCGCCCTCACCCTTCTATCGTCCGCTCACCTTCCGGCGCGGCAGCGTGCGGTCAGCGCGGTTTGCTCCCGATGGGCAGACCATCTTGTACAGCGCGTCATGGCAGGGTAGTCCGATGGAGGTGTTTGCGGTCCGCCCGGAAGGGAGCGAGTCGCGTGCCCTGGGCATGAACCGTACTCAACTGGCCTCGATTTCCTCCATGGGCGAAATGGCTGTGCTGCTGGGCAGTCATCAAATTGGCACTTGGGTGAGTATAGGCACCCTGGCACGCGCCCCTATCACCGGTGGAGCCCCGCGCGAAATTGTGGAGCAGGTACAGTGGGCAGACTGGGGACCCCACGGCACTCTCGCAATTGTCCGCGACGTAGCCGGCCGCAATCGATTGGAATACCCCGTAGGCAAGGTCCTGTACGAAACCGGGGGCTGGATTAGCCACCCCCGCGTTTCTCCCAAAGGCGACCGCGTTGCCTTCCTTGACCATCCCATCCAGGGCGATGATGGCGGCTCGGTTGGGGTAGTGGATTTGACCGGCAACAAGACCACCCTTTCAGCCGGCTATTACAGCACCCAAGGTCTCGCGTGGTCCGCTGATGGGCAGGAGATTTGGTACACCGGCAACCGGACGGGTATCGATCGTGTCCTCTACGCCGTGACCCCCTCAGGCCGAGAGCGCCTGGTGGCGCGGATGCCGGGAACGCTCATGTTGCTCGACATCGGCCGCGACGGTCGTCTGCTGCTCAATCGCGCCAGTTGGCGCCGTGAAATGACAGGGGTAATAGCCGGGGAAGCGAAGGAGCGCGATCTGACCTGGCTTGACTACTCCTATCCCGCTGACCTGTCTGCCGACGGCAAGACCTTGCTGTTCGACGAGGAAGGGGGAGGGGGGAGCCTGGCTTATGGGAAGACCGGCGGCCTCAGCTACGCTGTGTACTTACGCAAGACGGATGGCTCTCCTGCTATCTTGCTCGGCGAGGGTGGATCCGTAGCCCTGTCCCCGGACGGGAAGTGGGTGCTGGCGCAGACGCAAACATCGCCATCACAACTCATCCTCATGCCCACGGGGGCGGGTGATTCAAAACCGCTTACCCGCGACACCATCAACCACTCCTGGGCGCGATGGCTCCCCGGCGGCAAACGTGTTGTCTTCTCCGGGAATGAGCCTGGTCGCGGCGTGCGGCTCTACGTACAGGATTTGGCGGGCGGGCAACCGAAGCCGATCTCTCCCGAAGGAATTCGCGCGCTCGCCTTCTTCCCCTCGCCCGACGGTCTTACGGTTGCCGGTATCGGGCCGGATCAGCAGGGCTACCTGTACTCCATATCCGGAGAGGATGCGCGTCCGATCCGCGGCCTGGAACCCGGAGAACAGCCCATCAACTGGACTCAGGATGGACGCTCGCTCTATGTCTATCGGCCAGGAGAGGTACCCGCCAAGATCTACCGTGTCGACTTGCAGACTGGTCAACGAACTCTCTTCAAGCAGCTCATGCCTTCTGATCCCGCAGGCGTCGAAACTATTGGCCCCATTCTGCTCACCCCGGATGGGAAGACGTGCGTATTCGGATACCACCGCAACCTTTCGGACATGTACTTGGTTGAAGGGTTGAGATGAAAACGAGCTGACCTCGCTCCGGCACTCGATACGCCGCCTCGGGTCACGCCGGAAATCCTTTCGTCATTGAGTCCCCCCGACGCCCTGCGTTATATTTGCCCTAGGTTCAGCAACAAACCGGGACATCCCACGCAGCTCCGCCACCCATACGGTAAGCTGCTGAAGGGACGGAACTTCTTCTTGCGAGGCGGTGCATGGACGGAGTCTTGATAGGGCTTCTGGTCGTCCTCGCACTGGTGCTGTTAGGTTGCTCGCTCGTCTTCTACCAGCGCAGCCGAAAGATCTACCGCCATGTCCAAGACAACCTGCTGGCGCTCTCTGCGCTGGAAGCTGACACCTCACGCCTGCTGGAGCCGCATGAGGTCGCGCCGGGACTGGAAAAGCTGCTCGAAAAGCTCATCGGCCTGCTCGATGCCGCCCGCGCCGCCCTGTTCATTGCCGAGCGCTGGCGCGACATTCTGCCATGTGTCGAGCGCGGCCTTTCGCCTGAGTTCTTGTCCGAGCTGAAGGCGGACGGCGCCGGCGATGCCCTCAGCAGCTTCATCTTCCAGCGCGGCGGCTCGGTGGTGCTGCGCGACGCGCAGAAAGACTTGCAGCTCCCGCCCGGTGAGGAGGAGCGCGTGCTCCGCCTGCGCGCCGTCGCCGAGCGCCACCGCATCGAGGCCCTGACCGCGGTTAGCCTGCAAACCCACGAGCGCAATTTCGGCGTGCTGCTGTTCCCCCACCCCAAGGGCCATGGGTTTTCTTCGGGACGGCTGCGGCAATTGAAGGCGCTAGCCACCCAGGTCAGCCTAACGCTTGAGAACTACGTCTTGGTGCACAAGGCGCAGCGCCGCACCAAGGAGTACGAGCTGCTGACCCAGATCGGCCAGGTGGTCAGCTCCCGTCTCGATCCTGACGAAGTGCTGCGCGCCATCCACAAAGGCCTGGGACAACTCTTCGACACCAGCACCTTCTACGTGGCCTTCGTCGAAGGCGAAGAGCTACGATTTGAGCTCGAGGTCGAAGAAGGGCAGGTGCTGCCCAAGCGAGTGCGCAAGGTGACCAGCGGCCTCTCGGAGCACATCGTGCGTACTGGCCAGCCGCTGCTGGTGCGCTCCGCAATGGAAGCCACCAGCGCCAAGCTGGGCGCGGTTCAGATCGGCCGCCCGGCAAAGAGCTTCTGCGGCGTGCCCATCTTTCGCGCCGGACAGGCTGCGGGCGTAATGGCCGCCATGCACTATGACCGCGAGTTCGTCTATGACCAGCGCGACCTTGAGGTCATGGAGACCGCCGCCGGCCAGCTCGCCGTGGCCATGGAGAATGCCAAGCTGTACTCCGCCGAGCAGCACCGGTCCCGCTACCTCACCGTCCTGAATAACGTCTCCAAGACCGCCATCTCCAGCCAGGACGCCGCAGTCATGCTGGAGGACATCGTGGCGGAGATCCAAAAGAGCTTCCAGTTCGACCACATCGGAATCGGCATCCTGGACTACGGCACCCGCGACATCGAGATCAAGGCCGAGGCCGGCGGCGCCGCCAAGGCGCTGGGCAAGCGCATGCCCCTGGGCGTGGGCGTGATCGGCAAGGTAGCACGCACCGGCGAGATGGTGCTGCTGCAGGAAATCAGCAGCGACGCGCACCCGCTCAGCATCGTCCCCGACGCCCGCTCCGTGCTCTGCCTGCCGGTCAGCTACGGTGAGAGCCTGCTGGGCGTGCTCAACCTGGAAAGCCGCCGCGAGAACGCCTTCCCACAACAAGAGGTGCTCATCCTGCGCACCCTCGCCGACCTGCTGGCCACCGCGCTCCACAACGCTTTCGTCTTCCAGAAGATGCAGCACCAGTCCATCACCGACGGGCTCACCGGTTTGAAGACGCGGCGCTTCTTCATGGAGTCGGTGCAGGCGGAGTGGAAGCGCGCCTCGCGCTCCGGCCGTCCCTTCTCCGTGGTGATGATGGATCTCGACCGGTTCAAGGAGGTCAACGACTCGCTCGGCCACCTGGAAGGCGACTTGCTGCTGGCCCGCGTCGGGCGCCTGCTGGAGCAGAAGTCGCGCCAGTCAAACATCGTGGCGCGCTACGGCGGCGATGAGTTCGTCATCCTGATGCCGGAAACTGGGGTGGAGCAGGCGCAGATCCTTTCCGAGCGCCTACGCCTGTGGCTCGCCACCGATCCCATGCTCAACGAGCACAAGCTCACCGGTAGCTTCGGCGTGGCCACGTATCCGCTGCACGGCACCGATGTCGAGGACATCCTGCGCGTGGCCGACGCCGGCATGTATGTCTCGAAGCACGCCGGCGGCAACCAGGTCTCGACCGCCGAGGAGTTCGTCGAGACGGAAAACATCCTGCAGCAGCGGCAACTGGTCAGCTCGTATATCGAGGGCTTCCTGGCGCGACCGCACACCGGGCCAGGCGCCGCCGCGGAGCTGGTCTCCAGTCTAAAGAAGCTCGGCACTGCGGTCAGCGGACGCAGCAGTGGCGAGGGCCAACGGGCCGCCGTCCGCACCCTCACCCGCGCTGCCGAGACCCGTGAGATCTCAGCCGGCCACGGAGATGCTGTCGCCAAGTACGCGGAAATCATCGGCCACGATCTCCTGCTGCCCGAGGACGAAATGGCCGACCTGGTCTTTGCCGCGCGCGTGCACGATGTGGGCAAGATCGTGATTCCCGAAAAGCTGCTCAACAAGGCGGGCCCGCTCACCGGCGACGAGTACAACCAGCTTAAGCAGCATGCCGAGGTCGGGGCGCAGATCGTGGAGACCGTTTCTGACAGCGAGCGCCTGTGCGCCACCGTCCGCCACCATCACGAGCGTTTCGACGGCGCCGGCTACCCGGACGGCCTCAAGGGCGAGCAGATTCCCCTGGGCGCTCGCATCGTGGCCGTCGCCGAGGCCTATCATGAGATGACTTCCGAACGTCCCTACGCTCCCGCCCGCACGCCCGCCGACGCCATCGCCGAGCTGGAACGCCTGAGTGGCACGCAGTTCGACGGTATGCTGGTGCGCATTCTCATCCACCAGTTGAAGATTGAAAAGGGTACGCGCGCGGGGAATTAGCCTGGGCCGCTCCGGGACTTACGCTACCTTCTCCACGACCACTGCAGTTCCGTATGCCAGCACTTCGGTGACGCCGTTCATGATCTCGGTAGCGTCGTAGCGCACGCCGATGACGGCATTTGCGCCTTGCTCGCTGGCATGCTGAATCATCAGCTCGAAGGCCTGGGCACGCGTCTGCTCGCAGAGGTTGGTGAAAAGGGTTATGTTGCCGCCGATAATGGTCTGCAAACCCGCGCCAATGGTTCCGAAGATGGAGCGTGAGCGCACCACGATGCCGCGCACCACGCCCAGATTGCGCACCACGCGGTAGCCGTCGATGTCGAATGCGGTGGTGGTGAGGCGATGGTCCACGCCAGCGCCATACGTTGCAGCCGTTGCCATGACTTATCTCCTCACGCAACTACCTGGATGAGCGGTTTCCCTTGCGGCAGCGTCTCCCCTATCTCCGCCGCCGGAACACCACGCTGCTGCAAGGCCGTGACCAGGGCCGGCGCATCCTCTGCCGCCACCGCCGCCAGCAATCCACCCGCGGTCTGGGGGTCGAACAGCATGGTCCTGACATCTTCCGGGATGCCGTCGTCAAAGTTGACTACGCACTCGGCGAACTCGCGGTTGGCCTTAAGGCCACCGGGGATGAATCCCGCGCGCACGCACTCCAGCGCTCCAGGTAGCAGCGGCACCGCTGAGGCGCGCAGGCGCAGCGCGACGCCGCTGGCCAGCGCCATCTCCCGCGCGTGGCCAATCAGCCCGAAACCGGTGATGTCAGTGAGCGCATGCACAGCCGCACCGGCGGAGGTCACCACTTCGGAAGCCGTCTTGTTCAGCGTGGTCATGGAGCGGGTCGCGGCTTCTATCCACTCCGATTCTGCCTTCCCCTTCTTGATCGCCGTCGATATCACGCCCGTTCCCAGCGCCTTGGTCAGCACCAGCTTGTCTCCCGGCTTGGCGCCCTTGTTCGCAAGCACACGATGCGGGTGGATGGTGCCGGTCACGGCGTAACCGAACTTGATCTCCTCGTCGCGGATGCTGTGCCCGCCGACCACGGTGCAGCCCGCCTCCATCATCTTCGCCAGCCCGCCGGCAAGAATTTGCTCGAGCACTTCCAGGTCGCCTTTCTCCGGGAAGCAGACCATGGCCAACGAACTCAGCGGCCGCCCACCCATGGCATAGACGTCGCTCAGCGCGTTCACTGCCGCAATCTGGCCGAAGGTGTAAGGGTCGTCCACTACGGGCGTGAAGAAATCGACGGTCTGGACCAGTGCCACCTCGGGCGAAATCTGGTACACCCCGGCGTCGTCGGCATGATCGAAGCCAACCAGCACATTTGGATCATGTTGCCGGGCTAATTTCCCAAGCACTAGGTCCAGCGCCGCCGGACTCAGCTTGGATGCTCAACCGGCAGCCTTGACCGCCTCCGTCAGGCGGATGGCTTTGGTCTGCTGCATGAATTCATTCTATTCGGCGGGAAGACAATTCACCACGGAGGCACGGAGGCACGGAAATCGGGGGGATCTGATGATCGGGTGATCGGGTGAACTAAGAATTCGCGCGCCCTTCCCTGCTTGGCTTAAAGTCGACAATTCGAAAATCCTATAGTCCTTCGATCCTCGGTGTCTCCGTGTCTCCGTGTCTCCGTGTCTCCGTGGTGAACGTGTTTCTTATTTCGCAGTCACGTGCACGATGCGCACTTCCGGGTACTGGCGGTTCCAGTCGGCAGGGATGTGCTCGAAGGTAAGGCGGAAGTCGGCGCTGGCACCGGGTGCCAGCGGAGCGCTGCGCATGTCGACCACGTTGCGGTCGGGCCCTTGCCAGACCAGCACGTGGATGGGCCGCTGGTCGCGCAGCACCACCTGCCCCAGCGCGTCGCGGAACATCACCTCCGCGATGGCCTGGGTCACCGTGCGGTCGCCCTTGTTGATCAGCTTGCCATCCAGGTAGGTGACGGTGGCCCCTACGAAGCTCTCCGCGGCGTGCATTTTCAGATCGGAGATAGCGAGGTTCGCGATGTAGGGATCGGGTGCCGCAGGCACGGTGCGCTCGCCTGTCTTGCGGCCGTACCAGGCGATGGCGGCTATCAGCAGCACGATGACCGCCGCCCCAATGGTTATCGGCTTCCAGCGCGAAGCGGTCTCTTCCGGTTGGCTGAAGGGGCCGTGCATGGGCTGCATTCTACGCCAACGGGTTCCGGAGAGATGTAGGAGGGGGGCGCTACTCTCCCGCCACGGTGAGCCCGTCGATGCGCAAGGTGGGAGCGGCGACGGAGCCGCGGAACTCCAGGTCATTGCCGATTACAGAGATGTTGTTGAGCATCTCGCGCAGGTTGCCGGCCACGGTGATCTCGTGCACTGGGTAGGCCAGCTCGCCATTCACAATCCACATTCCCGCCGCGCCGCGGGAGAAATCCCCGGTGACCAGGTTCACGCCAAAGCCGAGGAATTCCGTCAGGTATAGCCCGTCGCGCACCTCGGCGATGATCTCCTGCGGCGTCTTCGTCCCTTGCTCGAAGAAAAAGTTTCCAACACCGATGCCCGGCGTTCCCGCCAAGCCACGGGCCGCATTGCCCGTGGTCTTCAGGCCAAGCTTCCTCGCCGCATAAGCATTCAGCAGATACGACTTCAGTACGCCGCGCTCGATCACCACGGTGCGCTGGGTGGGCACACCCTCGTCGTCAAACGGACTGGTGCCGAAGCCGCCAGGCAGCGTGCCATCGTCTACTACCGTCACGTTTTCTCCGGCCACGGGTTCGCCCAGCTTGCCCGCGAGGAACGACGCCCCGCGGTAGATGGCGTCGCCGTTGACCGCCTCAAAGACATTCTCCAACAGTGAGCGCGCCACCATGGGGTCGAATACCACAGGTACGCGCTGCGTCTTTACCTTGCGTGCTCCCAGCCTGCGCAGCGCCCGTTGCGCCGCCACCCGGCCAACGTGCTCCGGCGAGTCCAACCTGCCCAGCGACCGCGCCACCGAATACCAGAAGTCGCGTTCCATGGAGCCGTTGTCTTCTGCAATAGGAACCGCCGCCACCGAGCAGTACGATCGCCGGTACTCGCCCACGAAGCCGTGCGAGTTGGCCAGCACTCTGTGTCCTACGGCGGCATCGAACGAGCCGCCCTCGGAGTTGCGGATGCGGGGATCGTGCTGCAGCGCGGCCTCTTCTGCGCGGCGCGCGTAGGCAATGCGTTCCTCGGAAGGCAGTGAGTAGACGTCCTCGTAGTAGAGGTCGAGGTCGCCGCTAATCGCGCCCAACTGTCCTGGTTCGGGCAGGCCGGCGTGCGGGTCCTCGGAGGTGATCCGCGCCAGCTCCAACGCGGCGCTCAGCATCTGCTGGATTCCCGCAGGGCTGAGGTCGCTGGTATACGTGCTGGCCGCGCGCTGGCCGAAAAACACGCGCAGCCCCATAGAACTCGCTCCCGACTCCTTCAGCGTCTCCACCTGCCCTAGTCGCACAACCGTGGAGAACTCGCTGGCCTCGCGCGCTACTGCCTCGGCCGCCGTAGCTCCGCCTTCCATCGCGCGGCGGACTGCGTCAGTGGCGAGTTCCTTCAGGTCAGTTCCGAGTTTCGAGTTGCGAGTTTCGAGTTCGAGCATTCAGTATTGAGGGGTCGCTCTGAGGTGTGGTCATGACTGTGTGTACTCGTCGAAGGCTTCATCCGCAAGGTTCGAAAGCTTGTTTTGTGATTTAGCGAATGCCCTCGTCCACCGGCGCTCCGAAGTCAATTCGTCCAATATCAGTTGGGCAAACGCGTCCTGATCTTTGCTTGGTAGCTTTGCCGCCTCTGTAAAGGCTTTCTGTAGAAGCTTGGTCATTTCACGCCCCCGTGCCGCCCACGGTGATGCGGTCCACCTTAATGGTAGGGATACCCACGCCTACGGGCACTGACTGGCCGTCTTTGCCGCAGGTGCCTACGCCCTCGTCGAGCGCCAGGTCGTTGCCCACCATGGAGACGCGCGTGAGTACATCGGGCCCGTTGCCGATCAGCGAGCAGTTCTTGAGCGGCGCGGTGACCTGGCCATCCTCGATCAGGTAGGCCTCCGACGCCGTGAACACGAACTTGCCGTTGGTGATGTCCACCTGCCCGCCACCAAAGTTGGCCGCGTAGATGCCGCGCTTGACGGAACGGATTATGTCGTGGGGTTCATCCTCACCTGCGAGCATGTAGGTGTTGGTCATGCGCGGCATAGGGATGTGCTCAAAGCTCTCCCTCCGGCCATTGCCGGTGTCAGGGATGCCCATCAGCCGCGCCGAAAGCTTGTCGCTCAGGTAAGCCCGGAGAATGCCTTTCTCGATCAACACGGTGTTCTGCGTGGGCGAGCCTTCGTCGTCGACGTTGAGCGAGCCGCGGCGCGAAGGAAGAGTTCCATTGTCCACCACCGTGCATTTCTCGCTGGCCACGCGCTGGCCCACCAGTCCAGCGAATGCCGACGTCTTCTTGCGGTTGAAGTCGGCTTCCAGCCCGTGCCCGATGGCCTCATGCAGAAGAATGCCGGGCCAGCCTGGCCCCAGCACGACTTCCATCTCGCCTGCCGGGGTGGGCCGCGCGTCGAGCTGAATGATGGCCTGCCGCGCCGACTCCTTCGCGAAGTGCTCCGGCGTTTTTTCCTGCAGGAAGAAGTCGAGTGCCACCCGGCCGCCACCGCCGGCGTGACCGCGCGCCGACTTGCCGTCGGACTTGGCGATGCAAAACACGTTCATGCGCGCCAGCGGCTGGACGTCCACAGCCAGGGTGCCATCGGAGGCCGCCACCAGGATGTGGCGCAACTCGTCGGCATAGCCCACGCGCACTTGCGCGATGCGTGGATCGTAGGCGCGCGCGGCCCGGTCAGCGCGCGTCACCAACTCCAGCTTGGCCGTCATTTCCGCATCCGCACTCGGCATCGCCGGGTACAGATTTCGCCCCGCCTCAGGCCTGAAGCCTGCCACCGGCGCCTTGGCCGGACCGCTGGCGATCAGCGCCGCGGTGCGCGCCGCGCTTACGATTTTTTCGGGCGACAAGTCCCCGGTGTAGGCATAGCCGGTGCGCTCTCCGGAGACCACACGCACCCCGCAACCGGCAGAAATGCCCTGCGTTGCCGACTTCACCATCGACTCATCCACGCTAATGGAACTCGAGTACTGATACTCGAAGTAGAGGTCGGCGAAATCTCCACCGGCGGAAAGCGCGGCGGCGAGATAGCGTTCCAGGTCGCGTTCGGTGAGGCCGTAGCGTTCGAAGAACAGGCGCTTATTTTCCATGGTTGCTAATTGGATGCTCGCAGCGCAGGCAAAGCACCAGCGCGCATCCACCTCCTGATTATGACACACAGACGTTACATCGCCCGGTTACGTCACCCGCTCGCGCATTACGTTGGTAAGACAAAATTGCGTTCAGCAAGCCCGTTTTGGAACCTATAATCCGCGCAGCTTTTCTTGAAACAGTTACTTATGTCACCGGAAGCGTTGGCCCGGGCGCTGGACGACTTCCTCGCGGACGCGCGCAGCGCCGTTGTCCTCGAAGGCGGCGAGGCGATCTTCGATCTCGCGAATGCCCGCTACTCCATCACCTCCGACCACGGCAAGTGCGTGCTGCACATCTGGTCGGAGGAGCGCAATACCGTGCGCCGCGTGCTCGACGCCGAGGCCCGCGCCGGCAGCTTGCGCCTTACCGTACAGCGCTTTGGACAGGCGCGCCCGGCCAAGCTCGAAATCTGCCGCGAGCGCGACCGCCGCAGCCCCACAGCCCGCCACGCCGCCCGCGCCGCCTATCACCGCCTGCTGGGCCGCGTCCTGGAATGCAACTTCCCTGACTTTACCGTCGAGCGCCTCAGCACCTCCGCCGACCTCGAACGTTCCTTCAGTGCGGTGTATACGCGCGGCCTGCTGCGCCGCGGCAATCGCGCCTTCGCTGTGCTCGGGGTCAACGCCAAGGAAATGCAGGCTGCCATTGACGCCGCTTTGACGTTCGGCCTGCTTTGGCTCGATAGCTGTCGTCAGGCCATCGCGTCGCGCGCTGCTGTCGTCGGGCTGAAACTATTCGTGCCTGCGGGCACTTCCCCTGTCGTCCGTCAACGCATGGCGCACCTCAACCACGCCGCCGCACAATTCGAGCTGTACGAGCTGGAGGAGCGCGACCGCGCCATCGAGCCTGTCGACTGCTCTGACCGCGGCAACATCGCCACCCGCCTGCTGCGATGCTCGGACCCTCATAAGGTCCGAGAGCGCTTTGCCGGCAGCATCCGCCGTCTGCTCGAAATCGTGCCCGACGCTGAAGTCGCCGTGCTTTCCTCGGCCGAAGTCGCCTTCCGCCTGCGTGGCCTGGAATTCGCACGCGCCCGCCTTATTCCCGAGCCGGGCTCGTTCCGCCATGTTGAGCAAATCGTCTTCGGCGCCGTCGGCCGCGAAGTCCGCCTGGACGAGCTGAGCGCCGACGACTTTGCCGAATTTGTCCGCCTGCTTGCCACCCGCCGGGCGGACGGGCCCCGCGACCATCCCTTCTGGCGTGCCCAGCCGGAACGCTGGCTGGAGTCACTGGTGTCGCGCGATGTCACCATGATCGACTCTCGCCTCGATCCCGGTTGCGTCTACTCCCAGGTGCCGGCGTTTTCCGCGTCCGACCGCGCCATGATTGATGTGCTCGCGTCCAGTGGCGATGGCCGCCTCGCTGTGCTGGAACTCAAAGCCGAGGAAGACATCCACCTGCCCTTGCAAGGTCTCGACTACTGGGCGCGCGTTGCCTGGCACCACGCGCGCGGCGAGTTCAAACAGTTCGGCTACTTCCCCGGACGCGAACTCTCGCCTGACCTGCCGCTGCTTTTGCTGGTCACACCCGCCCTCCACGTCCACCCCGCGACCGACGCTCTGCTGCGCTATCTTGCGCCCGAGATCGAATGGGAGCTGGTAGGAATTGACGAGCGCTGGCGTGAAGGCGTGCGCGTGGTCTTCCGCAAGCGGCGCGGGTTGTCATGCTGAGCGAAGTGAAGTTGAGCCGCTTTGCGGGCGTTTGAGCCCGCAGGCGAAATCCTGAGCAAAACGAAGGACCTTTGGACGGCCGAAGAATGAAAAGTGAAGATTTGCTTCGATGTAGGGGTCCTTCGCGGCGCTCAGGACGACAATCTGGGAAAACCCGAATTCCGTCGGGCGGACACAGACCCTTGGTGCTGTGAAACCAGGTCGAGCGCCTGCTGCTGGATCGCGGGATCATCTCCGAAGCCGCGCAGCCAGTGCACGCCGGGCTCGCGGCGGAACCAGGTCATCTGGCGCTTGGCGTAATTGCGGTGCGCCTGCTGGGCCGCCCATATGGCCAACTTGCGGTCGATCTCCCCGCGTAGAAGCTGCCGCGCCTGCTTGTACCCGTGCGAGGAGAGCGCCCAAGCGGACTCGCCGTACTTCTCCAGCAGCTCTCGGGTCTCGTCCATCAGTCCGGCTTCAAACATCCGGCGGGCGCGCTCGTTGATGCGCGCATACAGCGCGTTGCGCTCCGGATCGAGGCCGATGCGCAGGATACGGAAGCCGGTCAGCGGATCGCTCCCCCGACTCCACATCTCCGACATCTTCTGCCGCGCCAGCAGGCAGACCTCCAGCGCACGAATGATCTTGGGCGCGTCGTTGGCGTGGACGCCGGCGGCTACGCCGGCATCGAGGCGCTTCAGGATGCGGTGCAGATGCGCCAGGCCTTTGCGCTTGCCAATTTCGCGCAGCCGGTGGCGCAGGTCTTCCGACCGTGGCGGCCCTTTGAACAACCCTTCAAGTAGCGCCCGCAGGTAGAGTCCCGTGCCTCCTACCACGATGGGCAGCTTGCCCCGGCTGCTGATCTCGCGCAGCACCTCGCGCGCCACCCGCGCGTAGTCTCCGGCGGTGAAGTACTCGGCCGGCGAGAGGATGTCGAACAGATGGTGCGGTGCGCGGGCGCGCTCCTCTGCTGTGGGCTTGGCCGTACCGATGTTCAGGTCGCGGTAGAGCGCCACCGAGTCGCAGTTGACGATTTCTCCGCCCAAGCGCTCGGCCAGAGCGAGCGACAGCGCAGTCTTGCCGCTGCCCGTAGGGCCGACGATGGCTACCAGCAGCGGCTCTCCCGAGGTCTCGACCAAGGTCAGCGCGCGCTCCAGTTGATGACGTTCCAGTACCGCGCTACGGTGAACAGCAGGATCAGCAGCGCGATTATGATGAGCCCGATGGCATGTTGACGGCCGGCCGGCACAACCAGAGAAGCTTAACGCAAACGGCGGCCACCGAGCTTCCGCGTGACAGATTGGAGGTACGCGCGCAGGGTTGGTGTAGAATTGGATTGCCCCAATGCCGCTGCCCAGCGGCATTTTGCTCCGTCGGGACGTGGCGCAGCCTGGTAGCGCACTCGCTTGGGGTGCGAGGGGTCGGCAGTTCAAATCTGCCCGTCCCGACCATTCTTGATTTTT
>DASYTX010000170.1:0-15938 GCA_036001865.1 Terriglobales bacterium | reverse complement strand
ACCCCACTGGTAGCTTACCGTGAGGCCGCCCGCGGTGGTGCAAGTGCCGGCCGCAATGGTGTAGCCGGCTTTGTTGCCGCTGGCCAGGTTGGCGTCAATCAGTCCAGCCGCGGTCGAGGTCGGGTTGCCGCTGGAAGGCGGCGCCAGGTCGCTAAGCGTGCAGGTGAAACCAAGCTGGGAATATGTGGAGTTGTAGGTGACTTCCGCTGTGTTGAGGGTGCGGAGCGAGCCCACCGTCGAAGCCTCGTTGGCCGCAATGCGCGACCGCAACAGGTTCGGGATGGCGATGGCCGCGATGATCAAAATGATCGCCACGACAATCAGCAGCTCGATCAGCGAGAAACCCTTTGTCTTGCTCTTCTTCATTTAATAGATCCTCTCAGAGTGATGTGATTTCAAACTTCAAACCGCCGCGCCCCCTGGTTATCGCATTTGCGGTACCAACTGCTGCGGGTCGCACACCTGACGTAACCATCCGTAAGTTGTTGATTCCAAACTGCACATCTGCCGTCCTTGGTGGCCGGTAGAAGTTGCAGCGAGCCTCTGGAGCCCCGCAGCCGCTCGGCCTGACATTTTCTGTCAAGGGCACCACAAATTCTGTCAGTCTGTGTGTCGAGGTAACCGGCAGCTTTGCTTCAAGAAGTATCCTACACGACACCCGGTTAGGACTTGGTAAAAGCCAGGCGACCGAGTTCCGTTTTGGTAAACCGCCGGCGGAAGTTCAAGATGGTCTCCCACAGGAAATAGACGATCAGGATGAGCAGCAGGGGCTCGATGGCGTGGCGGTAGCGCGGTTGCACGTAGGTGAGGTAGTAGGGAATGGGATAGGTCAGCAGAACCAGAGCATAGAGCCAGGAGGCATGGATCTTGTGCCCAATGGCGGCCACAAGGCCGTAGAGGGCGAGCACCGAGGTCAGAATGAACATCCAGGGCTTCCAGGGCTCCTTGGAGTGGTAGATAAGCGGAGTGCCATCCCAGAAGCCGAGAAAGCGCTTGCCACAGAGAACCGAGAAAGCCACAGGTTGGCTGCGGATGAACTCCAGGGCCTCGCGCTGGTTCTCCTCCAGATAGGCGAGCTCCCCCATCTGAGCATATTTTTCCAACTGCCACTTGTTCCACGTAGGGTGGCGTCCCAGCCAGCCCATGCCATTGCTGGAGGAGTAGTTTCCCAGGCGAAGCTCAAGGGCGAAATTATCGCGAATGAATACCCACTGGCCGAGGGCGATACGATTGCGCACCAACCAGGGAGTGATGGCGAGAAGGAACATCAAAGCGGAGAGCGCCGCTGGCCGGAAGTAGTCTTGACCGCGCCGGCGCAGGCGCAGGGCCGCCCAGAGTCCCATGAAGGGAAGCGCAGCCAGCAGCGCAGGATTGGAGAGCGCGGCCACGGCCCACAGCAGTCCGTATCCTGCCCACAGCTTACGGCTGGAACTCTTTTCCAAGTGAAGGGTGTAAAGAAACAGGCTGCTCATCAGCAGCGCAGAAAGACTGATCTCCCATACCCAAGTGGTCGGCCAGCGCATGAAGAAGGGGACCACCGCCCAGGCCCATCCTGCCCACAGACCTACGGTGCGCCCAACCGTGCGCTCGGCAATCTTGTAAATGGTCACGCAGGTGAGGGCGGAAAAGAGGCTGTTGATGATCAGAATAATGATTGCTGACTCCTGGCTGTAGACGCCAAAGAGCTTGAAGATGCCGGCGCAGAGGTAGGTGTAAAGGGGTGCGATCCAGGCGGTCGGGCCGGTGAAGATGCCGAAGGGGGAACTGAAGCCGTGGCCGACGGCAATGTTTCGCGCAATGCTGCCGGTCTCATAGCCGAACATGAAATTGTGCAGCTCCGGGGCGTACGTGAAGCGCACGATGCTGGGGAAAAGATAAGTGCGGCCGAAGATGATCACGCCGACGCGGAGCAACAGAGCGACCAGCGTCATCAGCACGTAAGGCTGCGACGTCCAGCGGCGGCGCTCGGGGGCTCGGGAGGGAACGGGTTTTTCGGCGGGTCTTTCGGCGGGAGTTACGAGAGGCGCAGGCGCCAGCGTGGCCGTGCTCATACGGCAGGCATTTTTGCCGGGCAGTTTGCGCTCAGGCAAGCGAAAAGCTCGGCCACGATACTCAAGAGTGTAAGCCCTAGCGGTGCGGAGTGGGACCAGTTCCTATCCGGGCGCCTGAAACCATGCCCTGGTACGAACCGGAGTTAGCAGGCCAGTTGCTCGCGGCCGATCTTCAGGCCGTCGAGATTGCCGAGCACGGTGACAGCTACGTTGTCGGCGCGGAAAATGTCCTGGGCGATCTCCACCAGCTCGTCGGCCGTGACCGCCTCGATGCGCTCGATGATTTCATCGAGGCTAAAGAAGCGGTCGAAATACATCTCCTGGCGGGCCAGGTTGGACATGCGCGCGGTGGTGGACTCAAGACTCAGCATGAGGCTGCCTTTAAGCTGTTCCTTGGTGCGACGCAGTTCCTCGGGCGCTATGGCTTCTGACTTGAGGCTGCGGAACTCGCTCACGATCGACTCCACCACGTTGGGGGCGGACTCGGCTGACGTTCCCGCATAGACCGAGAGGCAGCCGGCATCGCGGTAAGGGTTCAGTTCGCTATAGATGGCATACGCCAAACCCTGGCGCTCGCGGATATTCTGGAACAGCCGCGAGCTCATGCCGCCGCCGAGCAGCGTGTTCAAGACGTAGGAGGCATAGCGCTTCTCGTGCGAGATTGAGTAGGCGGGCACGCCGATGCAGATCTGCACCTGCTCCAAAGATTTCTTGTTGCGCATGATGATGCGCGGCGTGACCTCCGGACGGGTGTCGTGGAAGCCGTTGGGTGAGGGCTTCATGTGGTGGAAATGCTGGTTGACCAGTTCCGCGAAGCGCGCATGGTCAAGGTGGCCGGCAGCGGAAACGATCAGGTTTCCGGGGCTGAAACGCCGGTTGTAGTAGTCGAACAGCAGGGGCTGCTCGAAGCGGCGCACGGTATCCTTGGTGCCGAGAATGGGTTTGCCGAGCGGGTGGTCCTTCCAGAAGTTCTGGGTGAAGATCTCGTGAACGAGGTAGTCAGGGCTGTCCTCATCCATCTTGATCTCCTCCATGATGACGCCACGCTCACGTACGATGTCCTTGGTGTCAAAGACCGGGTGCAACACCAGGTCGCTGAGCACCTCCAAGGCGATGGGCAGATGTTCGTCGAGCACCTTGACGTTGAAGCAGACGCACTCCTTGGCGGTGAAGGCGTCCATGTTGCCGCCGATGGAGTCGATCTGCCGGGCAATGTCCTCAGCGGTGCGCGTCTCCGTGCCCTTAAACACCATGTGCTCAAGGAAATGGGAGATGCCGTTGTGCTCGGGTTCCTCATGGCGCGAGCCCGTCTTGACCCAAATGCCGATCGAGACCGAGCGGATGTGTTGCATCTCCTCGGTCAGGATCGTCACCCTGTTAGGCAATACTTCGCGCTTGATGTTACGAGACTCGTCTACCATGGGAGTTGCCAGCGCGGGCCCGGCAAGGGTGGCCAGCGCTCCTAGATTGTGACACAGTGCTGCTTTCCCGGACATGAATATTAATGCCTCAGAATCAAAGACTTACATGGGGTCTGGTGGGGAGCCAGGGGTTCTAACTCCCCCTTCGGCGATCTAGAATTACAAGAATTGGATGCATGGCAGGCGCGAAACAATCCGCACTTTTGGGCCTTGATATTCAAGAACTTACGGCTCTTGCACAAAAACAAGGGCACCCCGACTACCGTGGTCGGCAACTATTCGAGGCCATTTATCGACAACGGGCCAGGTCTTTGGATGAAATCACTACCCTGCCGAGATCGTTTCGCGAAGCCTTGGCTAAATCATATCCGATAAGCCTGCCCACCATCGGCGAGTGCTTCTTGTCCATCGACGGGACTGTGCGCTACCTGATCGGATTCGCCGACGGGGAAAGCGTGGAGACCGTTTGGATGCCGGACGGTGATGAGGGCGAGTCTGGCGACGGCAGCGACGCCGACACCACCCTGAAGCCCGATGCCGGAGGGCGCCAATGGGAGCGCGCGACCATTTGCGTGTCCAGCCAAGTGGGTTGCGCAGTCGACTGCAAGTTCTGCTTGACGGCACAGCTCAGCGTGCGCCGCAACCTGACCGCGGGCGAGATTGTCGGTCAGGTGCTCCAGGTGTTGAATGATCGCGGCGTGGACCTGGAGCGCCGGCGCGTTAACCTGGTCTTCATGGGACAAGGCGAACCCCTCCTGAACTATGACAACTTCATCAAGGCGGTGCGCCTGCTGGTGGAAGGCGTTGGCCTGCCAGAGTCGCGCATGACGGTCTCGACTGCCGGCATCGTGCCGCGAATCTACGACTTGGGGCTCGAGACGGTCCGGCCCAAGCTGGCGATTTCTCTCAACGCGCCTAACAACGACCTGCGCACGCAGCTGATGCCCATCAATCGCAAGTGGAACCTGGAGTCTCTGATGGCGGTGGCGCACACCTTTCCCCTGCGTAACCGGGAGCGGCTCACATTCGAATACGTGCTGCTGGACCAGGTGAATGATTCTCCGCAGAACGCTCGCGAAGTGGCCGAACTGCTCCGCGGCATGCGCGCTAAGGTAAACCTGATCGCGTGGAACCCCGGACCGGGGATCGAGTTCCGCACACCATCTGGGGAACGGGTGTTGGCGTTTCAGCAGGTGCTGGTAAAGGCGGGCATTCCGACGTTTATCCGACGCCCGCGAGGAAGGGATATTTATGCGGCGTGCGGACAATTGAAGCAGACGGTCGCATAACAAGTCCCTGGGGGCAGAAGCGGGAGTCAGGAATCGGCGACCGCAGCATGGTCAGCGCTTTGCGGTTACCATCATCTGGGTTCATGACGAAGGTCCAGGCCAACCCGAAGCTGGGAGTGCAGATCCGCGACTACCGTCCTGAGGATTTTGAAACCCTGTGGCGGATTGATCAGGAGTGCTTTCCGCCTGGGATCTCCTATTCCTGCGGCGAACTGGAGCGGTACGTCCAGCACAAACGGTCGTTCACGTTGCTAGCGGAAGTAGACGGGCGGATTGCAGGTTTCATCGTAGCGGCGCGCGAACGCAAGGACGTTGGGCACATCATCACCCTCGACATCAGCGCGCAGTTCCGCCGATCTGGGTTGGGTTCCAAACTGATGGCGGCGGCCGAGGAGCGGCTGCGCGCCGCCGGGTGCACCTTTGTCTTCCTGGAGACGGCGGTGGACAACACCGCGGCAATCGCGTTCTACAAACGTCTAGGGTATTCGGTGATCAACGCCATCCCGCGATACTACCTGGGCAGCGTGGACGCGCTGGTGCTGGCCAAGTACCTGGCCTGACGACGGGCAGGTATATACTTCCCTGCTTTTTCCCGGATGCATCCGACCATGTTTCTACAGCGACCGAGTGTGGCGGTGCGCGCCATGAACGCCGGGGCACGCTGAAATGGGACTGCTTGCGACGGTGTTTCTGGCCGGAGTACTGCACGGCCTGGGGCCCGACCACTTGGCCGCAATCACCGCGATTGGTTCTGCAGGGCGGAACTTTCGGCGAGTTACGTTCTTCTCCGTTCGCTTTGCGGCAGGGCACGCAGCCGTGATCGCGATGGCCGGTGTGCTGGGCTACTTTGGCCGGCTGTCGCTGCCGCCGAACTGGGAACGCGGTTTCGAGTTACTGGCCGGCGCGTTGCTGGTGCTGAGCGGGGTTGTCTTGATGGCCGGGCTGCTGACGAAAAAGCTGTCGTTCCATTCCCATCTGCACGAGCACGGCAGCGGCGAGCACCGGCATTTTCACATGCACTGGCTGGCCAGCGAAGGTCACCGCCACGCACACGGAAGCTTGGCGCTGGCCCTGGGAGCATTGTTTGCGCTGGGCGGCGCGCGCCTGCTGCTGGCGCTGGCCCCTATCATGCTGGCGCAAACCGTTGGCGCCTCGCTGCTCCGTGTGGGCGCGTTCACGATTGGCATGGTGCTGGCCATGACGGCCTACGGTGGGTTGGCCGGGCGTGCGCTTTCGCGTCCCCAGATCCAGCAGTCGCTCGCGGGCTCGCGCCTGGCTTGTTTCGGCGTGGCGTTGTTCTCGATCGCTGCGGGGCTGATGACGCTGGCTCCGCTGTTGAAGGTCTGACTGATGTCGCCTACGCCAGCGAAGCCAGGGGGTGGCCAGGCGGCACTGCGCGTCGCCATCGACACCGGCGGGACCTTCACCGACTGCGTATGGGTGGAGAGCGGGCGGGTGCGGATGCTGAAGGTGTTCTCGACGCCCGCCGATCCTTCGCGTGCGATCGCAGAGGCGCTGCAACGCATCGGCACACGTCGCGTCCACCTGGTCCTCCTCCACGGCACCACGGTGGGTACCAACACACTGCTCCAGCGCAAGGGAGCGCGCGTGGCCCTCGTCACCACCGAGGGCTTCGAGGACGCCATAGAGATTGGACGGCAGGCGCGCCCGCGCCTATATGACTTCTTCTTTGACCGTCCAGAGCCGCTCGTGCCTGCCGCGCTGAGGTTCGGAGTGAACGAGCGCACTGGGCCGAAGGGCGAGGTGCTCAAAGCGCCGACGGCGGAGGAGCTCAAACGGCTGCAGCACGCGGTGGAGCGCAGCCATCCTGAGGCCGTTGCTGTCTGCCTGCTGTTTTCCTTCGCCAACCCGCGCAACGAGCGTTCGGTGGCAACTGCCCTGAAGACGCTCGGGGCACCGCTCTCGTTATCGCACGCAATCCTTCCTGAGTTCCGCGAGTACGAGCGCACCAGCACGGTGACGGTTAACGCCTACCTGCAGCCCATTATGCAGACTTACCTGAAAGGACTGGCGGAGCGCACGCGCGCTGCGGCACGTGCCGGAAGCCAGGTTTTTGTCATGCAGTCGAGCGGAGGGATCACGTCGCTCGCGTCGGCGGCGCGCGAGCCCGTGCGCACCGTGCTCTCGGGCCCGGCCGGGGGCGTGGTGGGCGCAGCGGCGATGGCGCAGCGCAGCGGATTTGAACGCATCATCTCGTTTGACATGGGCGGGACCTCGACCGATGTCTGCCTGGTGGACGAGCAGGCGCGCACCACCAATGAGGCCGAGATTGCCGGCCTTCCCGTGCGCGTGCCTATGCTGGACATCCACACCGTGGGCGCCGGGGGCGGCTCGATTGCGCGCTTTGACGCGGCCGGAGCGCTGCGCGTGGGACCGGAATCAGCCGGCGCCGATCCCGGGCCGATCTGCTACGGTCGCGGCCTGGAGCCGACCGTGACCGACGCCAACCTGCTGCTGGGGAGACTACAGCCGGAAAGGTTCCTGGGCGGCGAGTTCACGCTAAACGTGCAGCGCACGCGGCGCGTGGTAACGGAATGGCTGCGGGGCAATCGCCCAGGCATGACTATGGAGCATTTCGCCGCGGGTGTGGTGCGAGTAGTGAACGCCAACATGGAAAAGGCCATCCGCGTGGTGTCGATTGAGCGCGGCTACGACCCACGGGATTTCACGCTGGTGGCATTTGGCGGGGCGGGAGGCATGCACGCCTGCGAACTGGCGGCGGCGCTCAGCATCCCGCGGGTGCTGGTGCCCACCCGCCCGGGCGCGCTATCCGCCTACGGAATTCTGGCGAGCGATGTCGTTAAGGACTATTCGCGAACGGTATTGTGGCGCGTCTCCGACGGGTTGCCGATGCTGGAATTGCGCCGTGTCTTCGGGGAATTACACAAGAATGCGGAGCGTGATTTCCGTGCGGAGCGTTGGCTGGGGCGCGTCCACTTTGAGCGAAGCGTGGATGTGCGGTATCGCGGGCAGGGATACGAGCTGAATGTGCCGGGGGACAAGGGCCTGCTGGAGTCCTTTCACAATGAACACAGGCGGCGATACGGCTACAGCCATGCGGGCCGAGAGGTGGAGATCGTCACCCTGCGTTTGCACGCCAGCATTCGATCGCCAGTCGTGCCGCGGGACGCAGCGCGACGGGAACGCGTCGCGCCTTCGTTGCCGGTCCGCGCAGATGTCGTCTTTGACGGCCGTGGCGTGGCTACTACGGTCTGCGAGCGCGATGCCCTCAGGCCGGCGAAGCATTACACCGGACCGGCCGTCGTTACCGAATACAGCGCGACTACCGTGATACCCCCGGGAATGCGGTTCTACGCTGACCGGTCCGGCAATTTGAAGGTGGAAATCAGGGGAAGACAAAAAAGAAGGAGCGCCCCGAACTGAGGAGCGCTCCTTCCCGCCCAGAGCCAAGCCCGCTTGGCACTCGCGCTGCCGACGTTACGCCGCGCGACGCTTCCGCGGCTTGATGTTCTGCTGGCTAATATCCACGTCGGCGTCGCGGTCCAGGTTTTCGTCGGGCGTGGGTATTTCGCCTTCGTCGTCCGAACGCATCTCCCTGACCACGTCGCGGCCGGCGTCTTTCATTTTGCCCCACGCGTGTTGGGCCTTGCCCTTTACCTGTTCGGCGGCGCCCTTCACCTGGTGCTCTTCGCTTCCTGTCCACTCTCCGGCTTGGCGCTCGACCCGCCCCGCGATGTCTTTGGCTTTGCCTTTGATCCTGTCCTTGTCCATGAAGCCCTCCTGCGTACAAGTGCGTCGGTTTCTAGATCAGGGTGCGCCGGTCGCTCAGCAATTGGAAGATCAGCGCCAGCACGGCCAGCACCAACAACAGGTGTATGAAACCGCCCAAGGTGTAGCTACTGACCACACCCAGCAGCCATAACACCAACAAGATCACGAAAAGGGTCCACAACATGGGGCCTCCTGATTGGTGGCGCTATCTGATCACTTGATTGGTAGGGTGCCCGCCCGGAAAGGCAGGTTGTAAGAAATCGAGAGCTGCGCCGGGATTTGAGCTCCGGTCCGAGATGCTGCGCACCAGCAGGAAATCTGGCCGGAAGGAGCTCAAGTGGTGGGTTAAAGTGGTGGCCATGAAGTTGGCCATTCAGGGGGAACTAGGTTCCTTCAGTCATGAAGCAGCGCGGCGACTGCTGCCCGGCAGCACGGTGGTGCCGTGCCCAACATCATTGGAGGTGTTCTCGCGGCTGAAGTCAGGGAGCGCGCCGGCGGCGGTGATTCCGATTGAGAACTCGCTGGCCGGGCCGGTGACCGAGCATTTCGACCTGCTGCTGGACTCGGACGTGTTCATCCAGCGCGAGTTCCGCCTGCGCATCGTGCACAATCTGATCGCGGCCGCGGGTGTCGGGTTCCCAGACGTGCGGCGGGTGCTTTCGCATCCTGTGGCGCTGGAGCAGTGCCGCGACTTCTTCCGCAGGCACCGCCGCCTGGAGCCGGTGCCGTTTTACGACACGGCAGGGGCGGTGAAGCACGTGGTCGGGAACCAACTGCAACACGCGGCGGCCATTGCCGGTCGGCAGGCGGCGGCTGAACACGGCGGCCGCGTCCTGGCGCGCGGTATCGAGGACAACAAGCAGAACTTCACGCGGTTTTTTCTGATCAGCCACAAGAAGCGGGTCTTGCCGGGAGCAAACAAGACCTCGCTGGCATTTTCGGTGAAGAACGAGCCGGGAGCGCTATTCAAAGCGCTCAGTGTGTTTGCGCTGCGCAATATCGATCTGAGCAAGATCGAGTCGCGCCCGGTGCGAGGGCGACCTTGGGAATACGTCTTCTACGTGGACATTCTGCGCGGGCGGGATAAGGCGGCGGCCAACGCGTTGCGGCACCTGGCGGAGATCGCCGAGTTCGTGAAGGTGCTGGGGGTATATCCGAGGGCGTAGCCTGGGTGTGGGCGGGGGAAGAGGGCGCTACGGGCGGCGACACCGTGGCCAGGATGGCGGCGAGAGGGAGAGTTCCCGTCCGTAATGCTGACATTGGCCGCGGTCTCAATTAGAATCCGCCCGGTTTTGGGCATCACGAGGAGGGGCTGCATCTTTCAGGGCGGTTACTTCATCAATTTGATAGCGTTATTATCAGATTTTCAAGGAGCCATATGGCATTTGAAGCGCGTAGCACCGAGCGCGGTCCTCAGGTGAGCGCCGAGGAGCAAAACGGCCGTGGTCTCCCGGTCCTACCGGTACGGGACACGGTCCTGTTTCCGCACGCCGTCCTTCCGTTGACGGTGGGGCGGGAAAGCTCGGTCAACCTCATCAATTCGCTGGGAGAAGACAAGACCATTAT
Source organism: Terriglobales bacterium (assembly GCA_036001865.1). Taxonomy (GTDB): domain Bacteria; phylum Acidobacteriota; class Terriglobia; order Terriglobales; family Acidobacteriaceae; genus DASYTX01. The sequence continues at coordinate 5,858 of DASYTX010000170.1, read as the reverse complement.
CGTGGTGGCGCAGCGCGAAGCCCGTGTGGATTCGCCGCAGCCCACGGACTTATACACCATCGGCACTCTGGCCACGATTCATAAAGTCGTGAAGATGCCCAACCAGAGCCTGTTCGTCTTCACCGAAGGCCTCGACCGGGTCCACATCAAGGAATACATGCAGCTTACGCCCTTTCTGCGGGCGCAAGCCGAATCGCTGCAGGAAGTGGAGCTGAAACGCTCACCCGAAGAAGAAGCCCTGCACCGCAACGTCTTGACTCTGTTCCAGCAGATCGTTGCTGGCTCGCCGACACTCTCCGACGAGCTGCAAACGGTGGCCATGAACATCGAGGACTCGGGGCGGCTGGTGGACTTCATCGCCTCCTCGCTGCCCACGCTCTCCACCAAGGACAAGCAGGACCTGCTGGAGACGGCTGACGTGCGGGTGCGCCTGGAGAAGATCAATCGTCACCTGGCCAAGGAACTCGAGGTACAGCAACTGCGGAACAAGATCCAGAACGAGGTCCAGGACCAGGTGCAGCAGACGCAGCGCGAGTACTACCTGCGCGAGCAGATGAAAGCCATCCAGAAGGAGCTGGGCGAGCAGGACGAAACGCAGCGCGACATCGAAGAACTGCGGCAGAAGATCGAAGCTGCGGGGATGCCCGAGGATGTGAAGAAGGAGGCCATGAAGGAGCTGAACCGGCTGTCGCGCATGTCGCCGATGGCGGCCGACTACTCCGTGACTCGCAACTATATCGAGTGGCTGGCGGTGCTGCCCTGGAACAAATCCTCGGGCGTGGAGGTGGACATCATCAAGGCGCGCGAAATCCTGGATGCCGACCACTACGACCTGCAGAAGGTCAAGGACCGCATCCTGGACTACCTGTCAGTGCGCCGCTTGAAGCCCAACATGAAGGGGCCGATCCTGTGCTTCGTGGGGCCGCCGGGAGTGGGCAAGACGTCGCTCGGCAAATCCATAGCGCGGGCGCTGGGGCGGAAGTTCACGCGCCTCTCGCTGGGTGGAGTGCACGATGAAGCAGAAATCCGCGGCCACCGGCGCACTTACATCGGCGCGCTGCCGGGGCAGATCATCCAAGGGATCCGCCGGGCGGAGACCAACGACCCGGTATTCATGCTGGATGAGGTCGACAAGCTGGGCCGCGACTGGCGCGGCGATCCGTCGTCAGCGCTGCTCGAGACCCTCGACCCCGAACAGAACAACACCTTCCGCGATAACTACCTGGACGTTCCGTTTGATCTGTCCAAGGTGCTGTTTATCACCACCGCCAACCAGCTCGATCCCATCCCTGAACCGCTCAAGGACCGGATGGAGATCATTGAGCTGCAGGGCTACACCGAAGATGAGAAGGTGCACATCGCGCAGCGTTACCTGGTGCCGCGACAGATCGAGGAGAACGGACTGAAGCCGGAGCAGATTGAGTTCCCGGAAGAGGCCCTTCGGCACATCATCCGCCACTACACCCGCGAAGCCGGGGTGCGCAACCTGGAGCGCAACATCGGAACCGTCTGCCGCAAGGAAGCGCGGCGCATCGCCGAAGGCAAGACGGAGAAGTTGGTGGTCGACAAGGCGATCATCAAGCAGTTCCTCGGCGGGGAGAAGATCCGCGTCGACACTGAAATCGCCGAGCGCACCAAGCGGCCAGGTGTGGCGGTGGGCTTGGCCTGGACGCCAGTGGGCGGCGACATCCTGTTCGTGGAAGTCAACAAGATGAAAGGGAAGGGGAACTTCACCCTCACCGGACAGATCGGGCAGGTGATGCAGGAGTCCATGCAGGCGGCCCTGACCTGGGTGCGGTCCAACGCCCCGAAGCTGGGCATCTCAGAGGACTTCTTCGCCAGCCACGACCTGCACATCCACGTGCCCGCGGGCGCCATTCCCAAGGACGGACCCTCGGCGGGGGTCACCGTGGTGACCGCCATAGTTTCGCTCCTGACAGATCGCTGCGTGCGGCCTTACACGGCGATGACCGGCGAGATTACCCTGAGCGGCAACGTGCTGCCGGTGGGCGGGATCAAAGAAAAGTTCCTGGCGGCCAAGCGCGCCGGCGTGCACGACGTCATCCTGCCGAGCGAGAACCGGATGAATGTGGAAGAGGACATTCTGCCGGAGCAGCTAGAAGGCGTGAAACTGCACTACGTCAATACTATCGAGGAAGTGCTGGCCATCGCCCTGCCTACATCGGAGAGGGAAGAGAGGAAGGACGCCGAAGAACGGGAGCGCGTGCTGACCAACACGCCGGTGTACACGCAATAGCAAGGAGTCGGGAGTCAGTAGTCAGGAGTCATGCCAGTCCGCGACTAGCGGGCTGGCTTCCTTTTTTGACTGCTCTGCGCCTAGTTCAATCGGCGTAACACCAGCGCCGAGTTCTTCGAGCCGAAGGCGATGCAGTTAGAGATGGCGTGCTCGATTTGGAGCTTGCGGTCGGCGTCGGGGACGTAGTCGAGGTCGCACTCGGGATCGGGGACGTCGATGTTGATGGTCGGTGGGACCTGGCCGTGGCGCATGGCTACCAGGGTGGCCGCGACACCGGCGGCGCCGCAGGCGCCCTGAGGATGGCCTATCTGTGACTTCAATGCCGACATGGCTGTCTGAGGCGCGCGGGTATTGAGGGCCAGCTTGAGAGCGCGGGTCTCGATGCGGTCGTTCAGTTCAGTGGATGTGCCGTGCAGGTTGACGTACTGCACGTCCTCCGGGCCGATGCCCGCTTCTTGCATGGCCAGCGTGATGGCGCGCGCCGGCTCCTCGCCGTTGTCGTCCAACCGAACGCGGTGATACGCCTCGCACGTTGAGCCATAGCCGGCGACCTCGGCATAGATCTGGGTGCCGCGCGCTCGGGCGTGCTCCAGATCCTCCAGTACGAACATCCAGGCGCCCTCCCCCAGCACGAAGCCGTCGCGGTCGGCGGAAAATGGGCGCGAGCCGCGCTCCGGCGCATGGTTCCACGAGGCTGTCAGAATTCGCATGAAACTGAAGCCTTTCATGATGCCGAAGGTCACGGGGGCGTCGGCCCCGCCGGTGAGGATGACGGGAAGCACGCCGGCCTGAATGTTGCGCAGGGCGTAACCGATGGCGTCGGTGGATGAGGTGCAGCCGGTCGAGACCACGTGGCTGAGTCCGCGAAAACCGAAGCGGATGCTCAGCTCGCTGCACAGCGAGCCGATGGTTCCGTTGGGGATACTGAACAAGCTTACGGACTTGCGATTGCCCTCGTACCAGAGGCGGAACTGCTCTTCGGAAAAATCCTGCGCGCCTCCCCCCGTGCCAAGAATCACGCCGACCTGACGCTGCTGCTCGATGGACATCTGCGCCGGATCGAGTCCAGCGTCTGCAAGGGCCTCGGCGGAGGCGGCCAGCGAAAGCGGGACCACCCGAGATAGGTGCTTGCGCTCGCGCGCGTCCACCCACTTCAGCTCGTCGAAGTCTTCCACCTGACCGGCGATCTGCACCGGCAGCGCACTGGCGTCGAAACGAGTAATGCGCGAGACGCCACTTTTGCCGGCCAGCACGGCCCGGCAGAAAGCCTCATTGCCGATACCGTTGGGACTGACAACCCCCATTCCGGTGATGACCACGCGCCGGGGCATAAGATAATGAGTCAGTAGATTAGACGCTGGATACAAACAAAACGCCATCGATGCCGCTAGGTATCTACATCTCGGTCCCGTTCTGCCGCTCGAAGTGCAGCTATTGCAACTTTGCTTCGGGAGTGTTCGCGCGCGAGAAGATGACGGACTACGTGGAGCGGTTGTGCGTTGACATTGAATGTGCAGAGCAGATCGCGGCCGAGGTTGGGGGCGTGCTGGAACGCGCTGTCGATTCCGTATACCTCGGCGGAGGCACGCCGACCACGCTTGCGGCCGCTCAACTGCTTCGAGTGTTTGAGACCTTGCGCCGAAACTTTCAGATAGCGGAGGATGCTGAAATCACGGTGGAGTGCGCGCCGGGGACGCTGTCACCCGAGATGCTCGACACACTACTGCGCTGCGGCGTCAACCGCGTCAGCCTGGGTGTGCAGTCATTCGTGGACCAGGAGTCGGCGGCCGTGGGCCGCCTGCACTCGCGCGCCGTGGTGCTTGATGACATCGCCCGCCTGCACGCTGCCGGAATTACCAACATCAATATCGACCTCATCGCAGGTTTGCCACATCAGACCGCGGAGAGTTGGCGCCGCTCGTTGGTTGAAACAATTGCCGCAGCAGTGCCACACGTCAGCGTGTACATGCTGGAGGTGGACGAGGATTCGCGGCTGGGAAGGGAACTGATCGCGGGTGGCACGCGTTATCACGCCCATTTCGTCCCCGACGATGACCTCACCGCCGACCTTTACTCCGAGGCGTGCGCGGAGCTGGAGGCGGCAGGGATTGCGCAATACGAAATCTCGAACTTCGCGCGGCGGGGGATGGAGTCGCGACACAACCTCAAATACTGGACCCGCCAGCCGTACATGGGTTTTGGGCTGGACGCGCATGCCATGCTGCCGGCAGCAGCGAGAGAGTTCGATGCGGTGCGGTTCGCGACGGCGGATGAATTGGAGAGTTACACGGCCGGCGCGCCGGTGACAGTCACGCCGGTGTCGAAGAGTGCGGCTATGGAGGAGGCCCTGTTTCTGGGATTGCGGTTGACGCGGGGCGTCGATCTCTCACAGTTGAGGGCGGGTTTTGGTGAGGGTGCGGCGGGTGCGTTCCAGACCGCGATTGCCGAGCTGATACAGCTTGGGCTGATGGAGGCCGATGGAGGCGTGCTGCGCCTATCAGCTAAGGGCCGGTTGGTTTCGAACGAGGTGTTTCAAAGGTTCATTGGTGTCGACACTGGCTTACTGGCATTGTCCATGCGGTAAGCCTTCTTGTCATGCTGAGCGAAGCGAAGCATCCCTATTGTGAATTCCGCTTTACCGTTAGGGGTCCTTCGCTACGCTCAGGACGACAAAGAGACACGGATCTCGTCAGTGGAGCTTTCCCCGAAAATTCATTAGACTTCTTTGCTCTTTGTCAGAGCACGCCATGCGACCCAGTTCACTACAGAAGGAGTTGACCGAGGCGCCAGCCAAGAGCGCCGCCACCGTCGACCTGCGCAGCGATACCGTCACCAAGCCCACCGCAGAGATGCGGCGAGCGATGGCCGAGGCCGAAGTGGGCGACGACGTCTATGGCGAAGACCCCACAGTCAACCGCCTGGAGCAGCGCGCGGCGGAGATCTTCGGGCGCGAGGCGGCGCTGTTCGTGCCCAGCGGCACCATGGGCAACCAGGTCGCCATCAAGGTGCACACCCAGCCCGGCCAGGAAGTGATCTGCGAGGAGCGCGCGCACATCTACAACTTCGAGATGGCGATGCTGGGGGCGTTCTCCGGATGTGTGCCGCGGCCGATCTACGGCGAAGATGGCATCCTTACCTGGCCCGAGGTGAAGAAACGCATTGCGCCGAAGATTTACTATCGCGCGCAGACCGGGCTGGTGTCATTGGAAAACACGCACAACATGGCGGGCGGGACGGTTTACCGGCCAGAGATTGGGGACGAGGTCTGCGATGGTGCGCACGAGGCCGGCATCCCCGTTCATCTGGACGGAGCGCGGATCTTCAACGCTGCGGTTGGGTTGGGCAAACCAGTGGCCGAGATCACGCGCAAGTTCGACTCGGTGATGTTTTGCCTCTCCAAAGGACTAGGCGCGCCCGTGGGATCGTTGCTGGTTGGCAGTCAGAAGTTCATCGAACAGGCCCGGCGGGTGCGCAAGGCCCTGGGCGGCGGCATGCGACAGGCAGGAGTGCTGGCGGCGGCTGGACTGATCGCATTGGAGAAAATGCCGTCGCGACTCCAGGAAGACCACGCGAACGCGCGCTTCCTGGCCGAGGGCCTGGC
>DASYTX010000169.1:0-2728 GCA_036001865.1 Terriglobales bacterium | reverse complement strand
GGCGCCGATACGCCAACAGCTACACGCCCTACGGCGGCTGGTACGTGCTGCTGATGCCGGCAGCCTGGGCGGTCGCTCATCGCACGCTCACCGATCATGCCACGCCCTACAGCTACGACACCCACGTACCGGTGGCCCTCTACGGGCTGCCCTTCCAACCCGGCACTTACCGCGGGCGCTGTGAAACTGTTGACCTGGCAGTGACCCTGGCCTCGCTGCTTGGCATCAACACTCCCTCGCACGCCGTCGGGCGCGTGCTGACCGAAACCGTGGTCACGCCCCGGGAGCCGCGATGAACCAGCGAGGCACTCCCGACCTGACCGTCAACTTCTCCGGACTCACGCTCAAGAACCCGGTGATGGCCGCCAGCGGAACGTTTGGCTATGGAGTCGAGTTCGAGGACATCGTCGCGCTCGACAAGTTGGGCGGTTTCGTAGTCAAAGGACTGTCGCGCGAGCCCATGCCTGGCAATCCGCCACCACGCGTCTTTGAAACTGCCGCCGGCATGCTGAACTCGATTGGTCTACAGAACATCGGTGCCCGGGAATTCATCACCGACAAGCTGCCCCGCCTGCGCGAACACAAAGACGTGGTGATCATCGCCAACGTGTTTGGATTTGCGCAAGAGGATTACGAGGCCACGATCGAGATCCTTAACGAAGGCGAAGGGATCGCGGCCTACGAGCTCAACGTTTCCTGCCCAAACACCAAGGCCGGCGGAATTATCTTCGGCAATGACCCGCGGCTGCTCGAGCAGGTTGTGGCCGCCTGCAAGCAGCGCGCCCGACGCCCGCTCATCGTCAAACTCTCGCCCAACGTCACCAGCATCCCCGAGGTGGCGCTGGCCGCCGAACGCGGCGGCGCCGACGCGCTTTCGCTGGTCAACACCTTCGTCGCTATGGCCATAGATCCCGAAACCCGCAAGCCGCGCATTGGCAACATCACTGGCGGACTCTCAGGGCCGTGTATCAAGCCCATCGCCCTGCGCATGGTGTATGAGGCGGCACAGGCCGTGAAGGTCCCGGTGATCGGCATCGGCGGCGTGACCACGCCCGCGGACATCATCGAGTTCATGCTGGCGGGTGCCACGGCGGTCGAGGTCGGCACCGCCAGTTTCTGGGACCCCTGTGCGACCGAGAAGATCGTGGACAGTCTCCAGACCTGGTGTCTCGAGCACCGGGTGGGAAAGATCTCGGAATTGATCGGCGGACTACAGGTTTAGGCGGGATGGCTCCGCTCGATTCCTCTCTCCTCAGCGAAGCGCGCATTCTCGCCGCATACCTCATTTTCATCGGCAGCTACTTCGTATTCGCCCTGGGAAAGTTCCCCGGGATGAAGATCGACCGCGCCGGGGCGGCGATCATCGGCGCGGTGCTGATGGTGGCGTTCCGCATCATGTCGGCCACGCAGGCGATGCGCGCCATCGACTTCGCCACCGTGGTACTGCTGTTCTCGATGATGCTGATCGTGGCGAACCTGCACCTGGGCGGATTCTTCGACTGGATTACTGAGGCGGTGCTGGAACGGCTCAAGCCACATCATCTGCTGCCCACCATCATCTTCACCAGCGGGCTGCTCTCTGCCTTCCTGGTGAACGACATCGTCTGCCTGTTCATGACGCCCTTCGTGCTACGTGTGACCCGCCGCGTGGGACTCCCGCCTGTGCCCTATTTGCTGGCCGTGGCCACTGCCTCGAACATCGGTAGCGTCGCCACCATTACGGGTAACCCGCAGAACATGCTGATCGGTTCCGTGTCCCGCATCCGCTACCTCGACTTCATGGCCCATCTCGGCCCGGTGGCAGTCGCCGGATTGTTCATTGACTGGGCCCTGTTGCACTGGCTCCTGCTGCGGCGCCAGGCAGACACGCTGGAACCGGAAGCCGTGGCGCGGGCCGAGCGGGTGCAGCACGGCCCGGTGCGCAAGAAACCTGTAGTCGTGCTGGCCATTGTGCTGGTGGGATTTCTCGCCGGAGTGCCAGCGGCGATGATGGCGGCCATCGGTGCGGCACTGTTGCTCATCACCCGCACGGTGGAGCCTCGCAAGGTTTACGACGAGGTCGACTGGGGCCTTCTGGTGTTGTTTCTGGGGCTGTTCATCATCGTGGGTGGCGCCGAGCTCGCCGGACTCACCGACAACCTGCTGCTTCCATTCACCGCATGGAACCTGCATAACATCTGGGTATTCACTGGAATTGCCGCTCTCATTTCCAATCTGGTGAGCAACGTACCCGCAGTGATGTTGCTGATGTCGCTCATCCGTGGATTTCCCAACCCGCATTTGGCCTGGCTGGCGCTGGCGATGGCGTCAACTTTAGCGGGCAATCTGACCATCACCGGATCGGTCGCCAACATCATCGTTATCGAACGTGCCCGCCCCGACGTGCACATCGGCTTTCGCGAATACTTCCGCGTCGGACTGCCGGTAACTCTGGCGACGCTCGCCGTCGGCGCAGTGTGGTTGTGGCTTATAGGATGATGGCTTGGTCTATTTCGGCCGCAGGGCCTCGGGCAGGCGTTCGAGGAGTTCCGGAGGCAGGCGCTCCTGCAGCCGGCGGGCACCCAGCCTCGCGGCATCAGCCATCACCAGCGGTGCAGGGGTCACCAATGCAACCAGGAGCCATACGATCGCAGACAACAGGAAGCCGGCCAGCGCCGCAATCTGCAGCAAGAGGGCGTGCTTCGGTGAGAAGTAGCGGATAACGGCGAAGGCCAGCAGGAACAGCCCG